>JAFUZZ010000166.1 GCA_017476325.1 bacterium
GCTATGCTATGCTATGCTATGCAGGATTATGACTGAGTTTTAGCCTGTTTTAAACTTATCTTTACATTTTGTTACATTTACCTTACGGACAAGTTCAATAAGTGTGTAAAAGTCAAAAATTTTTACGCTCCAAAAAATTAATATAAAATACCCTTTATCGTAGGATTTAAAAGGTTTTTAGTGTTACCCCCCATGTATATTTATCCCTATCGTGGTACATTCGTGGTGCATCATCCTAATTAAGCAAAGTACAAAATACATAAATATCAATGGTTTTAAGTATAGCTCTGTTAATTTTTCGTGGTGCATACGTGGTACATTACTTTATTTTTATAGAATAATTAAAGGTATCTTTAACTTTTTTCATTTCAAATATGCCTAAATCTACAAGTTTTTTCAAATCTCTTTTGCTTATATCTCTGGAACAGTTATTTATTTCCTGATATATACCGTTAGTTATATATTCATTCTGTACAACATATTCTAATGCTACTTTTTGACGGTCATTTATGTTCTTATACCCCTTATCCATCGTAAGAACAAACCCGCTTGATGATATATCAAGTTTTGGTGTCGGAATACCTTGTTTTAAACAAGCAACATTCATTCTGTTTATGCCTGTTCCAAACTGTTCAACCAATTTTGCTTTGTACATTACATTCATTAATAAAGGATTACGGGATTTTGAAGAATGATGAGGGTTGTTTAATTGTTCAATGGTTAAACCTCCAAACAGTTCGCCTGTATTGTAAAACCATATACAATCATCAAATATTTTTATCTGTGTATTTGCACTTATGTCAAAATAATCTCTGTGGATTAAAGCATTTAATATAGCTTCTCTTAATGCAACGATAGGATAATCCCATATATCTTTTCTTTCAAAGTCTTTTATTTCTGCTCTTTTATTAATCAAGGATTTTATTGCATTTTCTGTTTCTTGAACCTGATTAAATAAATTCCCCGTAATTTCTTTATCACTAATAATTGTATCTTCATAATTACCTTTGAATAAACCTATCCTTACAGTTGCATTTCTGAATAGTTTTTGAGGGTTTTTACCAAACAGTAATATTGAAGCATTAGTATATTTATCGTCTATAATCAATTCAAGATGTGTTAAAATATCTTCTACTGTATAATCTTTGACATCTTCAATAATTCTATCTTCTTTTATAGCTTTATTAATAAATTTTCTAACAGTTTCTTCATCAATATCATCAATAGTACATTTGTTTGTTTGAGAATCCCAGCTAACATTTTTTAGGAATAATGTTTTTAATTCTTCCTTTGGAATTTCTCTTGAAGTGTTGCCAACTCTTTTGTAATATCTTCCTCTATATGCAATAGGATTTGATGATTTATCTATTGTTATCTTTAGGATTTGTTTACCATCTATTTCGGCAAGTTCAACATTGGGTAATATTCCTGTATTATCAGCAATTTTATTTACGATTTGTTCTTGCTTATTATCGCATAAATCTATACCTACAATTTCTTTATCGTCTGTAACACCAAGAATAATGCACCCTCCATCAGTATTAGCAAAAGCAGAAACAGTTTTGTATAATGTATCTGTTTCTGCTTGTTTGTATTCTACTGTATTACATTCATCTGTAAGGTTTTTCAAATCAATATCCATGCCTGTATTATATCAAAGATAAAACTACATCGCAATTTATATCTATGTATGCAAAACCTCATAAAGTTTGTTTACATTATGCACAAAATGGTTCCAATCGTCAGGGTTATGGGGTACCATTTTAAAAACAGGAGCCGCAAAGTTTTTTAGTGAGCATTAAAAATAAAGTTAAATGTAGCTTTTTAATATTTGAATAAAAAGTGATATAAAGAAGAAACATATAAACGGTTTTGTTATTTATAATAACAAAATTTACACAAAATAGAAAGATTGTAAACTTATTTGATTAAAACAACTATTATGTTATAATCTCTTTGTAAAGGAGATTTCTATGAAAAAATTTTTTATAACATTACTGTTAATAGCTATCGCATCAATGACATCACCTGCTTTTGCCGGCACTCATGGTAAAAACGGGAATATTTCTGCAAGATCCGTCGGAGCTGCGGCTCTTTCGTTAATAATATGGCCGGGTATCGGTCAAGCTGTTAACAACCAAAGCTATGAAAAAAATGTTACCCATGCCGTTCTTGGTTTAACGGGAATTTTTAGATTTTGGTCTTGTTACGATGCTTTTGTCGACAGACAAGGCGGGGTTTGGAAAAATCGTATTTAATTACCCAAACTTAAATCCTGATATTTAGCAAAATTACTTTTTACAATATTTATGTAATAATTGTATATATGCTATATCAAGGTGACGTTACAAGCGACAAAACAAATATTTTAATAAAAGAATATTCCAAACTTTTGAACAGCGGCGTTGACAGTTCAAAAATACTTGTACTTTTACAAAACTCAAAAAAACGCGAATATTTTTCGGAACAAGTTTTGCAAAATTTAAAAATAAACGCTTTGGAAAAGTTGCAAATTTATTCTTTCTTCGGACTTGTTTATAATACTATTTCCGATAATTGGGCTGTAATTGAAAATTCAATACCCGATAATACAAATACAAAAATTCTTCCGATACTTTGCGGACTTCAACTCTCTCAATATCTTATGCGAGATATAATTTCAAATGTGCAATTCAAAGGATATAATTCCAAAAAATCATTGCTTCATCAACTCTTTAGAAGATACTCCCTGATTGTACAAAATAATCTGTCACCGCAAGAAGTCCAATGGCGCAGCGAAAAAATTCTTAAAGAAAGTTTTTACCCGGATGCAAAAATTGCTCTTGATAAATTCAAAAAAGATACTCTTGAAAAAAGAACTTTCGACTATTTGCGTCAAACTCTCATTTTTAATTATATCTACAAAAACACAGAATATTTTAAAAATATTGAATATCTTATTCTTGACGATGGCGACGAAATTACTCCCGTTTGCTACAACTTTATTGAATATTTAAAACCGCAATTAAAACAATCTTTCATTGCTTATGATGAAAAAGGTTCAACCCGCGTCGGATACCTCAGTGCGGATAAAAATGCCGTATCCGAATTTGAAAAACTTTTTTCGGAAAAACCTGTTTCTCTTCAATCAAAATCAAAAATGCAAGAGGATGCGGAAAATATTTTTAACAATGTATTACATCATAAAAACATACCTCTTAAAAATTTCCAAATGTCATCGTTTTTAACACGTACACAAATGCTTAATTTCCATGAAATTAAAACAATGCTAAAAAACGGAATTAAACCTGCTGAAATAACGATTATAACACCATTAACCGACAATGTGTTATCTTTTTGCATAAAAAATTCACTCTATGGACTATGCAATCCGATTTGCATTTCAGGAAGCGAAAAACTGGTTCAAAATAAACTTGTCGCATTTTGTCTTAATGTGCTTAAATTGGTCGAAAATTCCTGCGATGATTTTGATTTGAGAAAGGTTTTTGATTTTTTAGGAATACCCGTTCGCTACTCCGATAAGAATTGGGACTTGCCGGAATATTCAACAAAATATAAAGGCCTTATTTCCGTAGTTGAAGAACTTAAATTTGAACCTAAATTATCGAAACGCGTTTTAATTATTTATGAAAATCTCATTGATAAAAAAGCAGAACCTAATGATATTATAAAACTAAACTTTTTCATAAAGCAAATTGAAGATTTTGAAAGTATCGACATTCCAAACTCCGAGATTATATCCCAACTTGAAAACTCAATAATTTCGGAAAACCCAATAGAGAGTTTGCACATTACCGATAACGATCTGATAATAGCAACCCCTCAGAAAGTTATTGATAATCAAATAACAACAAAATATCAATTTTGGCTTGATATCTCTTCCGACGAGTGGATAAAAAGCGATACGGGTCCGCTTTACAATGCTTGGGTTATGCAAAAATCCTGGGATAAAGATGAATATACACTTCAAGATAACATTGAACTTTCACGACAAAAAACAGCAAGAATTTTAAGAAAGTTAACTCTCTGTGCAAAAGAAAAAATTTATGCCTACTCAAGTCTTTACGATTCAACAGGTATTGAAAACCTTGGCGGAATAGAAAGCTATCTCACGGTAAAACAAGAACATAAAATAACAGGTTCAAAACCTTTTACCCCGCGTGAGGACCAAAAACCGGTTCTTGAATACAAAAAAGGTCAAATGGCAATATCTGCCGTTCCGGGAGCGGGAAAAACAACAATTTTATTGGAATTAATAATCAATTTGCTAAAAAAAGGAATTGCGCCTGAAAATATTTTTGTAATGACATACATGGAATCTGCCGCAAGAAATTTTAGAGAACGTATTAAGCGCGCCGCTCCCGAACTTGTTAACCTGCCAAATATCAGCACTATTCACGGGCTTGCCCTAAGAATTTTAAAAGAAAATAATAACTTTGAAAGACTTGGACTAAATTACGATTTTGATATTTGCGATGACTCAAAAAGAGCACAAATTCTCAACGAAATAGGTAAAAAAATAAAAATTACAAAAACGGAATCCGAACAATTTGAGCGTGCAATATCTATTGCCAAAATGTCAAATTTAAAAGAAATTCCCGTTTCCGATGACAAAAAAATTCAAAAGTTTTTGGAATTTTATGAGGATTACAATCGCATTCTAAAAGAAAATAACCTGATAGACTACGATGACATGCTTCTTTCATCGGTAAAACTTTTGCGCGAAAATGAGGACATCTTAAATCATTATCGAAACATTTGCGAATACTTAATTGAAGATGAGGCTCAGGATTCATCCTCAATTCAGCAAGAGTTAATTTCTTTGTTAAGTTCTAAACACAAAAACGTAATCCGCTGCGGAGATATTAATCAGGCAATAACAACAACCTTTTCAAATGCGGATGTAGAGGGCTTTAAAACATTTATCAAAAAATCAAAACAATGCGTTAACATGAATTGTTCTCAACGCTGTACTAAAGATGTTTGGCAGCTTGCAAACAAGCTTGTATCTACCTACAAAACAGATTTTTACGAAACTTACATGCAGCCCGTTGACGGAAGAAACCCTATAGAAAAAAATGCCCTAAAAACAATGGTTTTAGAGGACGAATCTTCTGAGCGCGCGTACGTTTTAAAACAAATAAAATCACTTCTGCAGCAAAATCCAAAATATACCGTTGGGATTTTATTGAGAAATAATTTTCAAGTTAACCATTGGACTAATTTTATTGAACAATCCGGAATAAAGACCATCGTTCGCAATGAATGTCTTGAGCAAAAACAGGTTTTCAGAACAATTTTAGCGATTTTAAAAATCATTGCAAATCCTTTTGACAACTTAAACTTGGCAGATAATTACCAAATTCTTGCCGAACAGGGATTTTATAAAACAGGATACTATCAAATAATCAAAAGTTTTGAAAAACCTTTTATACAAGCAAATCTTGATGACCTTAAATACCCTGATATGACAATGTTTTTATGGGATATGATTTATTGGATAAATTTTCCGACACTATCTCCCGACGAACTTGCCATAAAAATCGGGCTGCACTACTATTCGGGGGAAATTGACAAGTCGAATGTTTACATAATTTCCGCGTTTATAAAACGATTAAACATGCCTAACCTTGCAAATATCGTTAACCGTCTCGGCGAACTTTCAAAAAAAGCAAATGTCAGCGGAATAAAATTTTATTCCGAAGAAGAAAACGACGACATGATTGAGGGTAAGGTTCAAGTTATGACTATGCACAAATCAAAGGGCGATGAGTTTGATATTGTTTTCATGCCCGAAATGACAGAAAGCAGTTTGCCTCTAACAACAGACGGAATTTCTTTACGCAAAGACGCAAGTTTTATGGAAAATGTCCGCGAACTCTCCAAAGAATACAAACCAAAAAGTGATAACGAAATTAAACAGGAAATTTTAGAAGAAAATTTGAGGCTTATGTACGTTGCAATTACAAGAGCAAAAAGAAAGTTGTTTGTTACTGTTTCCAAAAATAACAAAAAAAAATCCGAACCAAATTTTATTTTTGACTTAATCGAGGAGGTTAAACAATGATAATATCTCCAAATATGTTAAAAACAATTTCAAAATCGAAGGATTTATTTATTGAAAAATATATAGACAATATTCCTGAAATTCAACTGTCAGAACCATTTAGACAGGGAAAAGAAATTCACGCGCTTGCAAATTATTATCTTAAAGGTCAAGACATATCTAAACTTGAAAACGCTCTGTCTCCCGAGAGACGAAAACTGTGGGAAAAACTGAAAACAAATCCGTATTTTAATTTTGAGTGCATAAATTCCGAATATACCGTAACCTCCAAACTTGGAGAATTTTGGATTGGAGGCAGAATTGACGCTCTCGTTAAAAACGGAAAGGATTATTACATTCTTGATTACAAAACGGGACAAATTCCCGAAAATGCCGTATATGACTATCAAACAATGGTTTATTTATACACTCTTGATAAACTTATAAAAAATTATGACTCACTTAATTTTGTGTATCTGGGATTAAAAACCTCAACGGAAGAAAAAATAACACTAAACAAAGATTTGTTAAAAGAGTACGAAAAAAAACTTCTTAATGGGTGTTTGCAAATTAAGAACCTGTTGTGATAAAATCAAGTTATGAAAATGAAATCAGTACAATATTGGGGAATAGGTGACATAAGACTTGAAGAGGTTAGTGTAAAACCTTTACGTGAGGGCGAAATCCTTGTCAAAGTTGAAAGCGCGCTTACATGCGGAACCGATGTAAAAACCTTCAGGCGCGGTCATCCTGTTTTGATAAAGAACTTACCGTCAGGTTTCGGACACGAATTTGCGGGAATAGTTGCCAAAACAGGTGATGGAGTGCAAAATGTAAAAGTCGGGGACAGAGTTGTCTGTGCAAATTCCGCCCCTTGCGGAGAGTGTTTTTATTGCAAAAAGGAACAGTATAATCTTTGCGAGAATTTAGACTTACTGAACGGTGCTTACGCCGAATATATTACGGTACCGGCTCGAATTGTCAAAAAAAACACTTTGATTTTGCCTGATAATTTAAGTTTTGACAGAGCCGCGTTTTGTGAACCATTGGCAAACGTTGTTCACGGAATAGAGAGAACAGACATTAAACCAAATCAGACAGTCGGAATTATGGGCATCGGACCTATAGGGTTAATGTTTGCAAGGCTTGCGAAATTGAAAGGTGCAAGAGTAATTGTTGCGGGCAGAAGTACGGAAAAATTAAGGCTTGCCGATGAATTCGCGCATGCGGATGAAATTATAGATTTAAAAAAATATAAAAATCCTGAAGAAATATTTTTATCATTAACCGAAGAGAAAAAAGGCTTGGATGTTGCGATTGAATGCGTTGGACAGCCTGAAACTTGGGAAATGATGTTCAAACTTGTTCGCAACGGCGGTACGGTTCACTTTTTCGGAGGATGTAAGGGCGGATCAGAAATTCGTTTTGATTCAACAAAGATGCACTATGGCGACATAAAAATATTGAGTGTATTCCATCACACACCAAAATATTTCAGGCAGGCTCTTAAATTAATAGCTTCAGGAGAAGTTGAAGTTGAAAAATTAATTACGGACACAATCGGACTGGACAAAATTGAATATGCGATGAATGAACACATTGCGGGTCGCGCAATTAAGTTTTTGGTAAAACCGTAAAAGTAAAACTAAACGGCACATAAAAGTGCCGTTTTTTGTTTTTAAAAATTAATCACATTTTGTTTTGCCATCCCAAGAAAGGTCATTACGACAATGTAAGTAGTCTAAATTTTTATTGTAAATTACCCAAGCCGTACAACCTCTGCCGCCGTGAACTGAATTATTAGTTAGATTACAATTATTACGCCAAGAATCAATTGTTTTTAAAGAGCCTTCGGGTAATACTCCATCCTTAGATATATTAAAAGTGAAACGAGTTTTACCTAAAATATCTTTATTAAAACCAGGTAATGATACATTAAAATCATTTTTTTCTTTACTAGAATCATACCAACCTATACTAACAAATGTTCCGTCATTCAGAAAGAAGGATGCATCCGCAGGCGTTGCACTACTTCCTCCTGCCGGAGTAGCATCACTAAGTTTATGACCGGATAAAGTATATAAACTTCTTGTTTGGCACATTTCTCCATCCTGACAAACCTTTGCAACATTCAAATGTTTCCTTAATCGTTCTGAAATGATAGATGCCGCACTTTTATCATAAATTGGATTGTTATCATTGTCTTTTGTTCCTGTATCGGTAGCATTCAAACCCCACTTGTCGATCGTGCCATATTCCAATTCAACCATTTTCCATGCCTGCGACAAAATAGAAAACTCCTTAGATAACTGGCTGACAATACGTTTTTCTTCGTTTTTTTGCATTAACGTAGGGATTGTTAGCGCAGCGACAACACCGATTATGCCGAGGGTAATGAGTACCTCCGCTAATGTGAAAGCACACTTTCTAACAGATTCTGAACCCGCCTGCGGCGTTTCAGAATGACGGGTTTTTGACGCCCAACCAAAATTTTTAAGACCTAAAACCGCGTCCTCACTAGTGTTGAGACCTAACGCCCCCTTATCCTCAAGAGCAAAATCCGCTCCTTGACTACCTTTGGAACCTAACGCCCCACAATTCTGAGTACCTAACTCCTCGTCCTCACTACCTTTGAGACCTAACGCCCCCTTATCCTCAAGAGCAAAATCCGCTCCTTGACTACCTTTGGAACCTAACGCCCCC
>JAFUZZ010000167.1 GCA_017476325.1 bacterium
AAAAACCCGTCATTCTGTAACGCCGAAGGCGGGTTCAGAATCTGTTAATGACCGTCATTTAAAGTCCGCATTAAACGCGAAAGATACCCTTTTTATTGGTGGGCTCCTGCACCGCCGGCAAATTTTTGATTGGAAACATCATGCTTTAATGTTAATATCTTACGTCAAAAATTTGCGAAATAGGCGGTCTCTTTTGGTGCCCCTCAGGGGCTTTACTTTGGCTGAGGTTCTCATCACCCTCGGTATAATCGGAGTCGTTGCAGCACTTACAATCCCGACCTTGATGCAGAAACTTGATGACAGAGAAATTGTTTCAGGACTTAAAAAATTCTACTCAACAATGCAAAATGCACATAAATTGGTTGAACTTGAATATGGAACCTGTGATAAGTGGGATGTAAATCAATCTGCAGTTTTTACTAACAGCACTACGGATGAAGATAAAAATCAAGTATATGATGGTCAGTTAAAACTGTTATCTATGTATGCAAAATATTTAAACGTAAGTAAGTTAAATAACCCTGCTGAAGTGGAATCTAAAACCACTAATGACAAAATTTACAAAATGGATAAGAGTACTGAAAAAGGTGCTTTACGTGATTATATGATTTTAAACGACGGTACAACATTCCGCTCAATATGGGTTACAAAGATCCATCACAATGTGCGATTTTTACGGTAGATGTGAATGGAAAAAAGGGTCCAAATGCGATGGGACATGATTCGTTTGTTTTTGCAGTATACCCTGATAAGGGTGTTAGACCTGTTGGTGATCCAAATGAAACATGGAATACATACAAATTTAATCAAGGGTGTATGAATGATTCCTCAAAAGAAGGTTATGGTTGTGCTGCATGGGTTATCTACAATGAAAATAGAGATTATTTAAAATGTAACGACCTATCTTGGGACGGAAAAACAAAATGTGATTAAGTTTAACGTGCGGGGTATGAAGAATCATACCCCGTTTGTTTTTATAAAGTAATAATCTTTAAATGCTTAATAAAATGTTACAAATACTTATTAAATTAATTATATTCTTATTTTTGCCCAACACGCATAAATGTTAAAACTGTCCTGTTTTTATAAAAACAAACAGCCATTTTATTTTAAAAATCCCATTATTATTGAAATTTGCCCCCTTGCGTTTAAATTTTTACCATGTATGATATTCTTGGAACGGATAATATTTTTGTGTTGATATATTGTCCAAAATACACTAATAACAAGAAAAGGAAACCATGTCAAAAGACGTAATAGAATTTGAAGGAACAATACTTGAATCCATGCCGAATGCAATGTTCAGAGTAAGACTTGAAAACGATCATGAAATTTTGGCACACATTTCAGGTAAAATCCGTAAAAATTTCATAAGAATTTTGCCCGGTGACAGAGTAAAAGTTGAAATGACTCCTTACGACCTGTCAAGAGGCAGAATTACATTCAGGTTAAAATAGTAAGTATCAGTAAAAAAGGATAAGAAAATGAAAGTCAGAAGTTCAGTAAAGAAAATTTGCGACAAATGCAAATGTATTAAAAGAAAAGGCAGAATCGCGGTAATTTGCGAAAATCCAAAACACAAACAAAGACAAGGTTAGTAAGTTAAAATAAGGAAAAGAAAAATGGCAAGATTAGTTGGGGTTGATTTACCTCGTAACAAAAGAATGATAATAGCATTGACCTACATCTTCGGTATCGGTCCTGCAAGAAGTGCGGCTATTCTTGAAGCAACAGGAATTTCTCCTGATTTGAGAACAGATGATTTAACCGATGAAGATATTAAAGTTTTAAGAAACGAAATCTCTAAATATACCGTTGAAGGTGATTTAAAAAGAGAAGTTTCAATGAACATTAAACGTTTACAAGAAATCGGTTCTTACAGAGGACTTCGTCATAAAAGAAATCTTCCTGTAAGAGGTCAAAGAACAAAAACTAACGCCAGAACAAGACGCGGCAAGAAAAACGGCGCTGTTGCCAAGAAAAAATAGTTTTTGAAGAATAGTAAGTGAAAATTAATAATTAAAAAGGAATAAAAAAATGGCAAGACCAAAAACAACTAAGAAAAAAGAAAAAAAGAATGTATTGCAAGGTGTTGTTCATATTCAATCAACATTTAACAATACAATCGTTACATCAACAGATACTCAAGGTAATACAATCGCTTGGGCTACTGCAGGTGCTTTGGGCTTTAAAGGTGCAAGAAAAGGTACTCCGTTCGCTGCTCAATCTGCTGCGGAACTTGTTGCTAAAAAATCTCTTGATCAAGGGATGAAAAAAGTTGAAGTTTATATCAAAGGACCCGGCTCAGGAAGGGAAACCGCAATTCGTTCAATCCAACAAGCAGGTTTGGAAATTACTCTTATCAAGGACGTAACTCCGCTTCCTCATAACGGCTGCCGTCCTCCAAAAAGACGTAGAGTATAATAATGCTAAATGTGGCAATAGAAGTAAAAAAGTAAGTATAAAATAAGGAATTTAAAAATGGCAAGATATACAGGACCAACAGAAAAATTATTTCGTAATCACGGAGTAAAAGATTTATCCAACAGAAAGTTGGTTTCTTCAATGAAACAAACTGCTTCAGGTCAACACGGTGCGGTTAGAAAAAAACTTTCTGAATATGCTCTTCACTTAAAAGAAAAACAAAAAATCAGATTAACTTATCTTGTAAGTGAAAAACAATTTGCAAAATACTATAACACAGCTTCAAGAAAGAAAGGTGTTACAGGTACTATCATGTTGCAAATGCTTGAATCAAGACTTGATAACGTATTGTTCAAAGCAGGTTTTGGTATTACAAGAAAACAAACAAGACAAATCGTTAACCACGGTCACGTATTAGTTAACGGTAAAAAAGTTGATATTCCGTCTTACTTGTTAAAAGCAGGTGATGTTGTTACTATCAAAGCAAGAAGCGTTGATTTCTTGAAATCAGTTTTGGAAATGATTGATGTTGCTTGTGCTCCGGCTTGGATGACAATCGACAAAGATGCTTTGAAAGTGACTTTCGACAGAGTTCCGGAAAGAGAAGAACTTGATCCTGAACTTAAAGAACAACTTGTAATCGAGTACTACTCAAAATAGTAATTAATTGACTTAGAGGAGAAAGTAAGAATGGAATTAAAAATTAAAAACGTTGATACAAAAACAAATTCTGACGGTTCTCAATACGGACGTTTTGTAATCGAACCTTTAGCAAAAGGTTTCGGTACAACAATCGGTAATGCACTTAGACGTGTGTTGTTATCAAGTCTTGAAGGAACAGCCGCTACAGCAATCAGAATTGAAGGTATTACTCACGAATATACGGCAATTCCGGGTATTTTGGAAGATGTTATTGACATTATGCTTAATGTTAAAGGTGTTGTAATTAAAACAGACTCAAAAGATCCTCAAACATTAAGAATTGATGTTGATAAAGCCGGTGTAATTACTGCCGGTGACATCGAACTTCCTGCAGGTGTTAAAGTTGTAAACCCTGATTGGGTAATTTGTACTGTCGCTGAGGGTGGTTCTTTCCACGCTGAAATTACTGTTGAAACAGGAAAAGGTTACAGACAAAACGATTTGCCTAGAGATTCAAAATCAGGCGTTTCCATTGACGTATTACCTATTGATGCAACATTCATGCCAATCAAAAGAGTAAGTTACAATGTTGAACCTGCCCGTGTCGGTAATTCACTTGACTTTGATAAATTGACTCTTGAAATTTGGTCAAACGGTTCTATTGAAGTAACAAGTGCTTTGAGTCAAGCCGCATCAACTTTGATTGAACACTTTATGCAAATTGCGTCTTTAACAGGTCAGCCGTCAATAGCTTCATCTCAAGTTATTGAAGATGCCGGTATCATTGAAGAAGACGCTGCTCCGACAACTTCTATTACTATTGAAGAATTGGAATTGTCTGTTCGTGCGTACAACTGTTTGAAAAGAGCAAGCATCAATTCAATGGCTGAATTATTGAAAAAATCAGAACATGATTTGTTAAATATTAAAAACTTCGGTAAAAAGTCATCTGATGAAGTTATCGAAAGATTGCATCATTTCGGTTTGGATTTAGCGCCAAATCCTGAACTTGATGAAGAAGAAGTGTAAGTACAAAATAATAAGTAAGGATAAAAACAATGAGACATTTAACAAAGAAAAACACATTGGGAAAGGCTAAAGACCAAAGAGACGCATTGTTACGCGCTTTGGCAACAGAACTTTTCACCCATGGTGAAATAAAAACAACAATGGCTCGTGCAAAAGCATTGAAACCTTATGCTGAAAGTATCATTACGATTGCTAAACAAGATACGGTTCATGCTCGCAGACAAGCTTTAAGACACATTTATGACAAAGAATTGGGTCAATTAATTGATGCTGAAACAAAAACTGTTGTTGAAAAAGCAGAAGAAGGTAAGAAAGTTGTTGCTCAAACTGTTTTGAGAAAATTATTTAACGAAATCGGTAAAAAATATGAATCAAGACAAGGCGGCTATACAAGAATTTACAGACTTCCGCCAAGACGCGGCGACGCATCTGAAATGGCATTAATTCAACTGGTTTAATGCTGTGACTCGTTACGCAATAAAACTTGAATATATCGGAAAAAATTATTGCGGGAGTCAAAAACAACCTGAGGGCAAAACAGTTCAAAACGTATTGGAAGATGCCCTTTGCACATTGACAAAAACTAAAATAAAAACAATCTTTTCGGGACGAACCGACAAGGGAGTAAATTCTAAAGGTCAAATTGTTCACTTTGATTTTGATGAACCGATAGTTGCTTCTCGATTTATTAATTCAATGAACGGAATTTTACCTGATGATATTTCAATATCTGAATTAAAACCTGTTCAGGACGATTTTCATGCTCAACGTTGGGCAAAAAAACGATATTATCAATATAGGTTTATTAACAGACAGCAACGAAGTGTTTTTGACAATGACTTGATGCTTGTAAGATATGACTGTGATATAAAGCGAATGAGAAAGACTCTTGAATACTTGTTGGGCGAACATGATTTTACATCATTTTGCGGCGCGGATAGTGAAGTTCCGAGTAACGTTTGTTTTATTTATAGTATCGACTGTAAAAAAGTCGATGATACGATAATTCTTGATATTGTAGGAAACAGGTTTTTGTGCAATATGGTCAGAATTATCGTAGGAACCCTGCTTTTGATAGAAAAAAATAAATTGCCTTGTGAAACCATATCGAAGATTTTGGAGGCAAAAGACAGGAAAAAAGCGGGACAAACAGTTAGTCCCTATGGATTAACATTAATGAAAGTAGAATACTAAAATTAATAAAGGAAGAAGAAAAATGAAAACTTATTCAGCTAAACCTTTAGAAGTTGAAAGAAAATGGTATCTGATTGACGCAGAGGGCGAAGTTCTTGGTCGTTTGGCTACTAAAATTGCAAACATTCTAAGAGGAAAAAACAAACCTGAATACACTCCACATGTTGATACAGGAGATTTTGTTATTGTAATCAATGCGGAAAAAGTGGTTTTAACAGGAAAGAAAGAAACTGATAAAATTTATTATCACCACACAGGTTTCCCTGGCGGACTTAAATCTGCAAGTGTTAAGGAAGTTAGAGAAAAAGCACCTGAAAGACTTATTGAAAAAGCGGTAAAAGGAATGTTGCCACACAATACATTGGGTGATGAACAATTCCAAAAATTAAAAGTTTACGCAGGTTCAGAGCATCCGCATGCTGCTCAAAAACCAATTATTATCGAAAAGGAGGCTAAATAATGGCTAATGAAGAATATATTGCAACAGGCAGAAGAAAAACCTCTATTGCGGTTGTTAAATTGGTAAAAGGCAAAGGAAGAATTTTCGTTAACGGAAAGACTTTGCAAGCATATTTAGGTAACAGACCTGCGGTTGAAATGCTAATGTACAGACCGCTTGTATTGACAGATAATCAAGAAAAATACGATGTTAGAGTTAAGGCAGTTGGCGGTGGAATTGTTTCACAAGCAGGAGCGATTAAGCATGGTATTTCAAGAGCGTTAGTAAAAGTTAACGAAGAATACAAAAAAGTTTTACGTTCTGAAGGTCTTTTAACAAGAGATCCAAGAGTAAAAGAAAGAAAAAAATACGGAAGAAAAAGAGCAAGAAAAAGATTCCAATTCTCAAAAAGATAATTTTCTTTCAAATATTTTTACAAATCGTCTGCTTACGAGCAGACGATTTCGTTTTTATATTTTTTGTATAAATATTTTTAATACATAGGGGGTTGATATTTTTTGAAACATGTTATATAATAATAATGTTAATATAAAAAACGGAGGTTAAAAACATGAAAAATTTATTGACCCGAGCAGGG
>JAFUZZ010000016.1 GCA_017476325.1 bacterium
CTCCGTTTTTTTATTAACATTCTTATTATATAACATGTTTTAAAAAATTTCAACCCCATGATGGGGACCAACAGAAACAGCCTTTCTCGAATTTTTCGACTCACGTTTTTTCCAACTTACTCGATATATTCACTCGAAAAATTCGGGCTGTGTGTGCTATCGTATTAGACAACTTTTGTCTAATATGTGTTTGAACTTGCACACCCCCATGATGGGGACGTAAGAGCAAAATAGAAATTTCCTCTTATTGAAAAACAAAGAGTTTGTTTTTCTCCAAAGATGTAAGGATTTAACAGCAGAGATTTCTTTTCTACCAATAATTTTAACTTTCTCACAAAAATGATAATTTTGCTTTTTAATCACCCTCATTTTTTTCGTGTTATAATCTTTTCATAGAATAATATTATATGAGGTATTAAAATATGGACGTTTCACTTAATTGGCTTAATGAATTTGTTGATTTATCCGATGTTGATGAAAATCAAATCGCTCACGAACTTACTGTCAGCGGACTTGAAGTTGAGGGGGTTAAACACCTCAAACCTCAATTTAAAAAAATTGTTACCGCTAAAATTTTGAAAATTGATCAACATCCTAATGCCGATAAACTTCATTTGGTAACGATTGATAACGGCACCGAACAAAAAACGGTTGTTTGCGGTGCACAAAATATCGAAGAGGGACAAATTATTCCTTATGCATCAGAGGGCTCAGAAGTACTTAACAGAAAAACCGGTGAAATGTACACGCTTGTTCCGACAGAGATAAGAGGCATTTTATCTCAAGGAATGCTTTGTTCTGCGGATGAATTGGGACTTGCGGACAGAAATTATCAATCTGAGGACGGAATTCTTATTCTTAACAGATTTTTGAAAAATCCTCCGCTCGGACAACCGCTTGAAGATATTCTCGGACTTGAAGAAGATACGGTTTTTGAAGTCGCTCCTACGGCTAACCGCGGAGACCAAATGTCTGTTCTCGGTATCGCAAGAGAGTTGTGTGCAATTTTTAACAAAGATTTGAAATTCTCTCCGATTATTTCTACTAAAGATCTTTCAACAAATGATTTTAAGGTTGAAATCGTTGACGAGGATGTTTGCAAATATTATTCTATTGGGGTTTTAAAAAATGTTAATATTAAGCCGTCTCCTCAATGGATGCAAAAAAGATTAATCGCATCAGGTGTACGTGCAATTAACAATGTCGTTGATATTACAAATTACGTTTTGCTGGAATACGGAACTCCGTTGCACTCTTTTGATTTAGATAAATTAAACGGATATCTTTGTGTAAGACACGCTAAAGAAGGCGAAAAATTAACAACTCTTGACGGCATTGAAAGAAATCTTACCCATGACAGCGTGGTTATTGCAACAAAAACAGACCCTGTTTGTCTTGCGGGCGTATTTGGCGGTCAAAACTCCGAAGTTGATGAAAACACAAAGAATATTGCACTTGAGGCGGCTTATTTCCCTCCTGCATCAAACAGAAAAAGCTCTCACAGCGTAGGTTATCACTCTGATGCATGTGCAAGATTTGAACGCGGAGTTGATATCGAGGCAGTTAAACCTGCTCTGATGCGTGCTATGCAGCTATTGTCAGAACTCGCTGATGCCGAAGTTGTCGGAGTTGTTGAGGATGGCGAAAATGAAGTTAAAAGAAACAGAATTACGTTGAGATTTTCTCAGGTTGAAAAAATCCTCGGATGCAAGATTCCTAACGAAAAATGTATTTCTATTCTTGAAAAATTAGGGTTTTTGGTTCTTGGTAAAAATGAACTTGCCGCAAATTTTGAAGTTCCGTCTTTCAGAGATGTTGACGTTACAAGAGAAATTGATTTGATTGAAGAAATTGCAAGAATTAACGGTTACGATAAAATTACGCCAACTCTTCCTGCCAAAAACGAAACTCCTTTCATTTCCAAAGAGGAAAAAATTCTTAAAAATATAAACAATATACTTCTTTCTTCCGGCTTGAATGAAATGGTTACAACATCTTTAATCGGAGAACCTTTGCTTAAACAGTACGGGTTAAATTATGATAAAGAAAATGCCGTAAAAGTAACGTTACCAAAAAGCGAAGATTATACTATGTTGAGACAAACTTTATTGGCAAATGTACTTAACTGTTTGAAATACAACTATGACAACGGTCAAAAGGTATTTTGGGCGTATGAAATCGGAAAGACTTATATTAAAGTTGCTCAAGCGGATGAAAAAAACTCCGGAGTTAAAGAAACAAGAGTTCTTGCAGGATGTATTACCGGGGAAATCGAAAATTCAAAATGGCAGCACAACGCAAAAACCGATTTTTATACATTAAAAGGTATTTTGGAAAAACTTTTTGTTGAACTTGGAATATCCGGCAGAGTTGTTCTAAGAGCATGTGATGATGTTGATTCTGTTCATCCGTACAGAAGTGCAAGAGTTAGTCTTTTAGGCAAAACCCCTATTGAAATCGGATATTTCGGACAGCTTCATCCAATATTGAAAGACAAAATGAAGTTAAAACAAGATGCGTTTGTGTTTGAACTTAACCTTGAAGAGATTTTAAAAGCAACGAATATTAACGTAGTTAAATACAAAAAACTTCCGCAATATCCTGAAGTGCAAAGAGATTTGTCGTTTGTAGTACCTGAAGATACGACATTCGAAAGTATCAGAAAACTTGTTAAAAAAGCTGTGAAATCAAATCTTTACAAGGGTTGTGAAATATTTGACGTATATCAAGGCGAACACATGGAACAAGGCTTCAAGAGCATAGCTTTCAGGGTAAAATTGCAAGACGAGAATGCAACATTGACGGACGATGTTGTCGACGGTCAAATTCAAGCAGTGCGTGATGTTCTTGAAAAATCAGGTATAAACTTGAGAAAATAAGCTCGAAAATAAGGTCATTTTAATTTGAAATTGCGCAGAGTATTTTAACCCCGCGCAATTTTTTACAGTGAAAAAGGTGACTAAGTTGCTTACTTATTGTGTTTTCTTAGATACACAAACAACTAAGTTATCATATTGAAAATTATCATTTGAACTGACATATCCGCTTTCCATTTTTACACAGTTTGCACCGTTACCACTCGGTAATAATGTTGATGACCAATAAAAAGTCCCGTTTTTTATAACATCAGGATAATCACTTTGAGAGTCATAAATTTCTGTTAATGTAGCAACATCAGGCAATTCCATGCCCCTTTTAGTACATTCCTCTTTTGCATCATCAAAAGAAAAAAAGTTTCCTAAATCTGCGACATATTTATCTCCTATGTCATAGGCAATAATGCCATCGGTAAAGTTACAAGTTGAAGTACCGTTTGATTTACAATCAGAAAATAATTCCGCATTTGTTTTAGGGATGCAAGCTCCATCTGAGGGTTTATTTCTATTATCGGTGCAAGCACTGCATTGTGCATCTGCACAACCCTCAGGAATTACAGGTGTTTGCGCAATTTCAACTTCTCCCGTCCAAAGTTTGTGGTGTGCCAAAATGTACGCACCGCAATCAAGACCATTTTCGCAACTGTCAGACTCACCAAGGGCTTTTACACCGTTTGGAGTCAGGTTGATTGTAAATCTGTCTTTGCCTGCCGTGTTTGGTCCTTTCTTTCCGTTTGTGTCTATTGTCAGTGTGTCACAAATGTTGTCTGTGCATGACTCGTCGAATGTTCCGTATTTGAATTGTGAACCGTCGGTTAAGCATACATCAG
>JAFUZZ010000168.1 GCA_017476325.1 bacterium
CGACGACAGGCTCACACAAAAAATTTAAGATTCTGAAATAAATTCAGAATGACAAATTTTTTGGTTCGCTTTGTCACAAGTTCGGAATGACGGGTACCTGTCATCCTGAATTTATTTCAGGATCTGTACCCTGAGAGTCACAGACAAAACAGAAGGTATTTTATGAAACAATTACAAACCCGAGCAGGGGGGAGGGGCGTTAGGTTCCAAAGGTAGTCAAGGAGCGGATTTTGCTCTCGAAGACAAGGGGGCACTAGGTTCCAATCTTAGTAAAGACGCGGATTTTGCTCTTGAAAATTTTAATGGGGCATCAAAAACCCGTCATTCTGAAACGCCGAAGGCGGGTTCAGAATCTGTTAATGCCCACGATTTAAAGCCCACATTGGATGCGCAACATATTCTCGTACTACGTGAATTTCTCCCGTGGTAGTACGAGCAACAACGGCAAGAGCAGCAGTAAAAGAGTTCTGTGCCTGGGTAATTAGCGATATTGTAAAACTTCCATTAATAATAAAAACAAAAACTCTCAAAAAGGATGTCCGCTTTGACATCCTTTTTTTTATATTTTTTATCTTTTTCTTGTATGTTTTCTATGGTTAATGTATGATTATATTAATGAAAGGTCAAGTTTTTAAAATACATTCTGATTTTTATTACGTAAATTTTGATAACAAAATCTACGAATGTAAACTTCGCGAAATTTTAAAAAAACAAAAATCAAAAATTCTAACCGGAGATTTTGTAGAATTTGAAAACGGTGCAATAACAAAAATTCTTCCGCGCTCAAATTTTCTTACCCGTCCGAGCGTTGCAAACATAACCCAAATTGTCATTGTTTCTGCCGTAAAAGAACCCGACCTTGACTTTGAACAGCTTGACAGATATATCTGTTTTGCAAAATACCACAACATTAAAACAAAACTCTGCTTTAATAAAAACGACCTCTCTCAAGACGATAAAATTATAGAACAAGTTTTTTCCGTTTATGAACCACTCGGATTTGATATAATCTTTACGTCCGCACTTGAAAAAATAGGAACAGAAGATTTTAAAGAAATTCTAACAAACGAAACAACCGTTTTTTGCGGAAACTCAGGAGTCGGAAAATCCAGCCTTATAAACGCTATTTTCCCAAATCTTAACCTAAAAACAAACGAAGTCAGCGAAAAAACTCACCGAGGAACCCATACAACAAGGCATTGTGAAATTTTTGAAAAAGATAATATCAGAATAATTGACACTCCCGGTTTTAGCAACCTTAAATTTGACTTTATTACTCCGCAAACTCTTACAACCCTTTTTGACGATATAAATAAATACGCAAAGCACTGTAAGTTCGCTGATTGTACACATACAAAAGAAAATGGCTGTGAAGTTTTAAACAACTCGGATAAAATTGCACCGTCAAGATTTCAAAGTTATAAATCGTTTTTTAAAGAATCTCAGGAATTTAAAGAAAAAATCAAATTCGAAAGCAAGAAAAAAGAATCTTCTCAAAAAATTTCTCAAAACAAAAATCTTGCAAAAATAAGTATTCAAAAGCGACAATCTTCAAGAAACAATTTAAGACAACAAATTTATAATGAAATAAACAATGGCGAAGAAGAATGATTATATTGAAAAAATCGAAAAAAGACTGGATGAACTTATTCCGATAAAATATCCGCAGAAAATATACGACTCAATGCGCTACAGTGTACTGGCCGGCGGAAAACGACTCCGCCCCATGATGTGTCTTGAGGCTTGCAAAATGTTTAACGGAAATGTTGAAAACGCACTTGATGTTGCTTGCGCAATAGAAATGCTGCACACACAAAGTCTTATTCACGACGATTTGCCCTGCATGGACAACGATGACTATCGCAGAGGAAAGTTGACAAACCATAAAAAATTTGACGAAGCAACAGCTGTCCTTGCGGGAGACGCTCTTTTAAGTTTTGCGCCAAACATAATTTTACATGCCCGAAATCTTAGCGAAAACACAAAACTTTCTGTTTTGGATGAATTTTTTAAAGCTGCAGGTGTTGACGGCATAATCTCCGGACAAATCGTTGACTTAGACTCCGAAAACAAAAAAATAAATCGCGAAACTCTTGATTATTTACACACCTACAAAACAGCAGCCCTTTTTAAGTTTGCACTAAAAGCAGGGGCAATTATCGCAGGTGCCGAAAAATCGGATTTAAACAAAATGGAAGAACTGGGTCAAAATTTTGGCATGGCGTTTCAAATTTGTGACGATATTCTCGATGAAATATCAACTTTTGAAGAAATGGGAAAAACTCTCGGTAAGGATAAAAACGCTAATAAGCAAACTTATGTAACAATTTATGGACTTGAGTATTCAAAAAACGAAGTTAGTTGCCTTTTAAATAAATGTTGTGATATAATTGGTGAGAAATCAGAAATTTTAAACAGTATAATTAATGAAATTAGGGATAAAATAAATTGCTAGGTAACATAAATATATATAATACAGGATACGAAGTAATATTTGTCATGTTTACGGCAATCGTTGCCGCTCAACTTTTGAAAGTAATTCTATATACACTAATCCGACGGAAATGGGATTTCAGAATGCTTACCACGACGGGCGGGATGCCAAGTTCACACTCTGCCGGCGTTGTAAGTCTTTCAATGATTGTCGGATTTATAAACGGATTTGATTCAACTCTCTTTGCCGTTGCCTTCGGAAACGCATGTATCGTAATGTACGATGCCGCAGGAATACGACGGGCTTCAGGCAAAATGGCGGTTTGTCTAAACAAAATTATGGACGATTTTTACAAACACGATGTTCAAGCTGTCGGGGAAAAACTTAAAGAACTTCTCGGTCACACTCCGATAGAGGTGTTTGCGGGAGCATTATTCGGCATTATTTATTCGTATTATATGCACTTTATGGTATTTCAATAATCTCAAGAGGCTTTAGGTGAAAAAATATTTTAATATCTTTAATATACTTATAATACTTTCGCTCCTAATTCCACAGGCGTTTTCGGAGGGATTATTTACAAACAACGTTAAAGAAATAAACTTTAACAAAACAAGTTCGGGTAAGCCTGAAGTTTATTTGACTCTTGATAAAATTGACGACGTTAGAATTATTAAAAAAGATGACCTTGAATATGTAATTTTAATGCCGGAAACGTCAAGTTCAGTAACGACAGAACCGTCTCTTGAATTTGTTTCCGATATCATAGAAAGCGTTGACATTAAAACTCAACCCTATGTCGGAAATATAAAAGGTTACACAAAAATCACCATTAAAACAACCAAACCTGTTGTTATGAATGCAAAAACATTTTTGGAAACTCCAAAAATTGAACCTCCAAAATTAACAAAAAAAGAAATCGAAAGAGCCGAAAAAGAAAAAATTAAAGAGCAACAGCAAAAACAGCAAGAAGAAGAAAAAAAGCTTGCACAACAGACAAAAAAAGCAAACGAACAAAAAGCAAATACACAAAAAGCAAATACACAAAAAGAGCAACCACAGCAAACAGGTGCGGCAATAGAACCGCAAACATCGAACGCAGTACGGGAAAATCAAACCGAACAACCTGCCTCCGACGCAGAAGAAACAGAAAATAAAGAACAACAAGTAACGGAAACTTCAACCGAAGTTCAAGACGAAACGCAAGAGGAACAAACCGCTGCGGAACCTCAAAACAGTGACAACCAAAATCCGAAATTCACAAGAAGTCTTTTGGTTTCTCTTATAATTACCTTAGTTTTATTGATTTTATTATTTTTATTGAAACGCTTTAACAGAAAACATGACAAGATCAATCCTAACACGGCAAAACAAGGTAAGGAGTCTCAAAACAACAATTTTGTATCAATGGATATGGACATGCCTGTTCATGAAGAATACAATCATCAGGAACAAATTAACCCTCAAGAGCAGGTAGAAGAAGAGGACGAGGACGAAATAATTATTCCTCCAAAAAACAGAGAAGTTGACGAAGTTGAATTTCAAGAGGATATTAGCAAGGACGAAGTTCAAGAAGAAATTAATCCTCCTGTGACTCCTGAGTCATCCCAAACAGAAGAAATGAAAAATGTTGAGCCGACAACCGAACCTGATGTTGAATTAACGGTTGAACCTACGGTTGACAAAACCTACGTTACGGAGGGTATAAATGACACAGAGGAAACAGAGGATATTGTAAGGACAGAGGATGTAAGTTTAACAGAATCTGATGTTTTGCTTGAAGATATTGCACAAGACGTATCCGAAGAAATTTCGCCGGAAGTTCCGAGTGAAAGCGAAGTTGTTGAAGACTTAAAAGAAATTGAAACTGAGTCTCAGCCTGTTGTTGATAATACAGAACAAGAAACAACTGACATTGCGACTGAAATTATTAAACCTCAACCGATTGAAGATGAAACAGAAAATATTTCGGATGAGCAAATTTTTTCAGAAGAACAAGTTTTGCCTGAAGAACCGACACCAACAAAAGAATTTAAAGACACATTCGAACAACATGTTAATATTGAGCCGCCATTAAAACAAGAATTTAATATAGACTCCGCAACGGATAAAATTGACAAAGTTGAACCTAAAAAGGCTTTTGATATTCAGCCCGCTATCAGTAAAATTTTCGGTTCTGCGGTAAAAGAGACTTTAAAAGAACCGAAACAAATTGAGCCGATAAACCTTGATGAAATTGGTGAATTTGATGAGGACACCGATTTTAACAAAAACACATCTCCTGACGATGTCTTTGGAACATTTGAGGATGAATGGCAAGCGTCAGCAGCGGACGAAACAACAAAAACCGCCCAAAAACCAACCGTTGAAAAAAATGACAAAACTGTTTATAAACCAGTAACAAACGAATTTGTTGTACAGACTCCATCTTTTGATATTCCGATTATTAAGGATGATGACGAACAAGATATTTTAGAAGAATCGGAAGAAGAAAATAATATTGAAGAAGAGTCGGAAGAAAACGAAATTCCTGCGAAAAATACGACCAAAAACGAAAGCGATGTAGTTAAAAGTTCTTATGACTTTACATCGACAAAGAGTGTTTATCTTGTTGATTATGAAGGTATATCTGTTCTTATGGCATCAATAAAGGATGAATTTTTTATTCTCAAAAAATTCGATGAAATTATTGACTCAAAACTTGTCGTACGTCAAACCGAAAAAAGTTCCAAAAAGTCAACATACATTGTAAGAGCAGGTTCTTACAGATGCGTTATTGAAGTGACAATGAAAAACATTGAATTGGTTCTTGAATTATAATGAAAAAATTTGTTTTTATACTTTTATTGTTAATATTTTTTTTCTTATTACTCCCAAAAGAACAATCAAACGAAATTAAACTTAAATATGCGACATGGGGTTCTCAAACCGAAATAGAAATTTTAACTCCCATGTTAAAAGAATTTGAAAGACAAAATCCAAGCATAAAGATTGAATTGATGCACATTCCACAGAATTATTTTCAAAAAATTCATCTTTTATTTGCCTCAAATTCTGCACCCGACGTTGTGTTTATAAATAATTTGTATCTTCCTTTTTTTGCAAATGCGGGAGTGCTCAATCCAATTACAAACTATCCGCAGGAAACAGAACCTAAGGCACTGGCGGCATTGAGTTTTGATAATCAAATTTATGCTGTTCCTCGGGATATTTCCGTTTTGGTTCTCTTCAGAAACAAAGACTTGTTTAAAAAGTGCAAAGTTGATTTGGACAATACTGATTTAGATTTTGAGAAATTTTTATCGCTAACTCAAAAATTCAAATCCTGCAATGTGTTTGGAATAAGTTTTGAAGAAAATCCTCCGCTTTTTTACCTTCCATATTTAATGTCAAACGGAGGAGGAATTTTATCCGATGATACAAAAACAAACATTTTTGACTCTAAAAATTCACAAAAAGGAGTAAAATTCTATACCGATTTAAGAACCAAATACCACGTTGCCCCAACGGCATCTGAAAGTGCGAACATGACAATGGCACAATTATTTTTAAACGGAAAACTTGCAATGCACCTGACCGGACATTGGCTTGTTCCAAAATATGAACAAGAAGCAAAATTCGACTGGGACACAATAACGTTTCCAAAAGGGGATGTCGGAAGTGTTGTATCTTTAGACGCATCGGGATGGGCAATTTCAAAATCATCAAAACATAAAAAAGAGGCACAAAAACTTATCGAATTTTTATCATCAAAAGAAAACATTTTAAAATTTACACAAAGCGGCTTGATTGTTCCCGCACGCAAGGACATATTAAACGGAGAATTTCAAACCAAATCTTTCAATAAAGCTTTTGTTAACGCGATAAAAACCGCAAAACCAACCCCCGTATCAACAGATTACGTTACAATCCTCGATGGAATAAAAAGACAAACAAACCTTTTATTTAACCAAAAATAACATTTTATCGGACAAAAATGCCCAAACTTTTTAAGAAAAAGTATTATGCCGATTTTTATTCACTCATGCATACTGTTTTTGCATCCGCAATAATTTTGGCGGTAAAGGTTTAATGCTTTTGATTTTTGTATAGTTTTTAAAAACCCGTCCTTTTTCTTAAAATTGTAATCTAAAAATTTAAGATTATATTCATTTGCAAGTTTTTCCGCAATAGCCTTAATATTTTCAAAATTTTTGTGCGGACTGACAGAGAGGGTTGTCGTAAAAATTAAAAATCCGTTTTTCTTTGCATAATCACAAGTTTGCCTTAACCTTATTTCAAAGCATTTCAAACACCTTTCAGACCCCTCTTCAAAATCCCGAAACTCAGACATTTCCTCTTCATAAAACTCATTGTTATATTCTGCCTCGATTAGCTTTACCCCGTTATCTAAACATAAAGCCTGCATTGCGCCAAGACGATTTTTATACTCTATATCAGGATAAATATTCGGGTTGTAAAAATAAGCAACAGGCTCCAACTCTTCGCTTTTAAGCATATCTAACGGATATCCGGCACAAATACCGCAGCAACAATGTACCAGAACCTTTTTGCCGCTATTTTCGTTTTGGTTTTTGTTTTGGTTTTTTGTTTGGTTCATCTATTTTAATTTCTTTACCGTCACGTGCGCTTTTCAACATATTTTTCAATACGGAATATTGTTTAATACCCGGATATGTAACGCCATTGATTACATAAGTCGGTGTTCCGTTAATGTTGTAAGATTTTGCCTCATCAATTTCTTTTTGAATTCGTTTGTAAGTTTCTTCGGAATTTGCATCATCTATTAACTTTTTAATATCAAAAGAATAATTTTCAATTAAACTTACGATTTCAAACTCATTTTTAGGTTGATTTTTAAACAAGGCATCGTTCATCAACCCCCATTTTCCCTGCTTTTCGGCAGCAATGGCATATTTCGCATAAAGACATGCATTTTGGTGAAACTCTCCGCTAAGATATTTATTACATTTTGTATCAAGAGGGAAATTCTTATGCTCAATTTTTACGCCTTTTACTTCTTTCATAGCCTTATTAATCATAACATTGTTTATTCTGCATATAGGACATTCGTAATCCGTAAAAAGTTGAATTTTAACGTTTGCTTTTTCATCCCCTAAAACGTTACCCATAACGGCATAAGGATTGTTTTTAATAAGTTTTTTGTAAGACTCAAACTCCCGCTGCATCTTTAAGTGCGGTACAAACACAAACGAAGATGTAGTATAAGTTAAAAATCCGGCGAAAGCCAAAACACATAGGGCGAAACTAATTCCGTATTTTTTAATCTTTACACCCGCAATTAAATCATCAATACTCGTTTTAAATACTTGTATTATTCCGCCCTTAGAAAATTCTGTTGCAACAAGCGCAATAGATATATCAAAAAGATACGTTACCGCACACAAAAGACATACTTTTTTGATTTGTACAAACGCTGTCACCGCAAGAATCAAAGAAAGAGTAAACGCGATGTATCCAAGAGCAGCGATATACATTTGCGGATTTTTAAATACTTCTAAAAATCCCAAAAATTTTACTTTTTTAATTTTATCAACAAAAATGAAAAATATAATCAAAGAATATAAAAACATTCCCCAACAAGCAAACGGAATTCCGAAAATTTGAGAAAGCATAGATTTCTCAACCCCGTCACAATCAATAATCTCGTTTATTGAACAAAAACTTGCACTAAGTGCGTAAGGGTCGAAATTAACTTTCAAAAATATAGCAAATAACTCTGCTGACGTTAAAAGTCCTAATATCGCAAGAACCAATAGTACAAATTTTTTTGATTTTATAAAACTCATCTAAAACCTCTTTCTTTTCTAAAAATTATACAATAAAAATATTAAAAGCAAATTAATTTTGTGGTTTAATAAAATAAAAAGGAAGATAAAATGACAAAAATAAAAATTGGATTAATAGGATTAGGAACAGTGGGTTCAGGGGTTTTCAAATGTCTTGTGAATAACCCGAAAGCGGAAATTGTTCAAATTGCGGTAAAAGATATTGAAAAACCAAGAAACATTGACGGCCTTGATAAAACAAAATTAACAACAGACGTTATGTCCGTTGCTCAAAACCCGGATATTGATATTCTGATTGAAGTTATTGGCGGAGTTAATCCTGCATTTGATATTATTAAAACGGCCCTTGAAAGCGGAAAGCATGTCGTTACGGCAAATAAAGAACTTCTTGCAAAACATGGTTCGGAACTGTTTGAACTTGCAAAGAATAAAAACAGATTAATTCTGTACGAAGCGGCAATAGGCGGAGGAATTCCGATAGTAATGCCAATCAAGACAACACTTTGCGGAAATAAAATTAACAAAATAACGGCAATCCTAAACGGAACAACAAACTACATTTTAACAAAAATGGATACTGAAAATGCAAGCTATGAAGAAACTCTTAAAGAGGCACAAAAACTGGGATATGCCGAAACGGATCCGACGGGAGATGTTGAGGGTTTAGATGCAAAATATAAGATTACAACTCTTTCAACAATCTCTTTCAAAGAGAAAATTGACCTTGATAAAGTTTACGCTGAGGGAATCACAAAAATTCAAGCGGAAGATATGAAAAATGCAAACGAGTTTGGTTATAAAATCAAACTGATTGCCCTTGCGCAAAGAGTCGGCGAAAAAATTGATGTCCGTGTACATCCGATGTTAATCAGTAAAAAACACCCGCTTGCAAACATAAACGATGTAACAAACGGAGTAATGATAAGCGGACACCCCGTAGGTGATGTCATGCTTTCCGGTCCGGGCGCAGGAGAGTTTCCGACAGCAAGTTCCGTAATTGGAGATGTTCTCTCCTTAGTGGAAGAATTTGACGGAAATCCTTTACCAATCATGCAATGTCATCACGAAAAAATTGCCCAAATGCTTGATATCTCCGAAACAAAAAATAAATATTACATTTCTATCAATGCAAAAAATAATTTTGGGGTTATAGAGTCTTTGGGAAGAATTTTTGCACACAACGAAATAAGTATTTCAATAATTTTACAAAAAGGACTCCAAAGCGATAACACAGCAAATGTAGTTGTTATAACCGAAGAATGTTTTGAAAACAACATGCAAAGTGCTATTTGCGAATTGGAAAAAGAAGATTGCGTAAAAAGAATAAACAGTTTAATAAGGGTTACGGATTAATATGTATAACGGATTAATTAATAAATATAAAAACTTTTTGCCTGTTAGTGAAAAAACAAAAATAATAACACTTAACGAGGGAAACACTCCTTTGATTAAGGCTGATAATTTAGCCAAAAACTTGAATTTGAAAGCAGAAATATATCTAAAATTTGAAGGTTCAAACCCTACAGGCAGTTTTAAAGACCGAGGAATGACAATGGCAGTCACAAAAGCCGTTGAATCAGGCTCAGATGCAATAATATGTGCCTCAACAGGAAACACATCCGCATCAGCGGCAGCCTACGGTGCAAAAGCAGGACTAAAAACATTTGTGTTAATTCCCGACGGATATATTGCTTTGGGCAAACTTTCCCAGGCAATGATGTACGGAGCCGAAATCATTGCAATCAAAGGAAACTTTGACAGGGCATTAGAACTTGTAAGAGAGATTTCCGATAAATATCCGATTACACTCGTAAATTCCGTAAACCCATATAGAATAGAGGGACAAAAAACCGCCGCGTTTGAAATTTGTGACGAAATCGGTGTTCCGGATTATCACTTCATTCCTGTCGGAAATGCGGGTAACATTACCGCATATTGGAAAGGATTTAAAGAATACAAAGAACTTTCCGTTACGGACAAACTTCCTAAAATGATGGGATTTGAAGCTGCGGGCTCTGCGGCGATTGTTCGCGGAGAAAGAATTATGACCCCTGAGACAATCGCAACCGCAATAAGAATAGGAAACCCCGCAAGTTGGCAAAAAGCGGAACAGGCACGGGATGAAAGCAACGGGGTAATTGATTGCGTTACGGATGAAGAAATTATTGAGGCGTATAAATTAATCGCATCACTCGAGGGAGTCTTGGCGGAACCTGCTTCTGCGGCATCAGTAGCGGGATTAATTAAGTATAAAGACAAAATCAGCGATGGAGCAAAAATCACATGTACTCTCACCGGTAACGGATTAAAAGACCCGGACAGTGCGATTAAATACGCTGACAGCAAGGTTAAGAAAACCTCTTGCGATATTGATGAAATTTTAAAAACAATGAAATTATAGGTGCAACAATGTTCTTTTTTAAAAAAAAATCCGAGCGTCCGAATTTTGACAAACTTTATCAACAAATAAAATCCAAATTTGATACTCAAATTTCTGAAGAAAGACAGCGGAAATTATCCGAAATTATTTACAAAAACGGATTTTATCCTGCATCGTTTGAAAATGCTGATTTAACCGAAAGTGAAATTCTTTTTTGTTTGGATAAAAAATCTCAAAATTCAGACAAAGAGTATGACATGTTTGATATAAAAATAATCAACTTAAACGCTTTTACAAATATGATGCAATGGCTAAAAGAACTTGTTATTTTACCCAAAAACACCGTTATATATTTAATCCCTTTTCATAAACGTGATTTTAATTGCGCGTATTTTATCAAAAGCATGGATATTGATGCAAATCTGAACGATGAAAATTTTGAAATGAGCGCAAAAGAACAAATTCAACTTTTTATTCATCTTGCTCAAAAAGCGGGACATTCAGTTATATACGATTTTCTTATGAGAACATCACGATATTCAACTTCTATTATAGAAAATCCTTACCTTGTTCGTTGGATTGATACCAACTTTGCACAGGATAAAATTACCGCCATTGTTGATAATGTAGCATCCGAACTCGAATCTCAATTTGAAAAAGATGATATTGAAATTATTAAAAACATTTATAACCAAGAATCCAAAGGCTGCCTAAGCGAAGAATATAACACAATTTACGAAATATTTGAAAAAAAAGTTTTTGAAAAGAAAAAAGAACTGTCAAATGAAATTTATAAACTAAACAATCAAATAAAATTGCAAAAACGTGTTATGGGCAAAAGCGCAGAGACCCTGATTAAAGAGGGTTTATGGACTGTTCCGTGTGCAGCGGATAACGAATTTGGTCTGCCTGTTTTTGATTATATGAATAACGAAGAACACTACCCTGTTTTTAAACACTTTGACAAAAATGGTAATGACATCTCACAAAGTATTAAAGATGATTTTCAAACTCCCGCTTTTTTCATGGATTTGGAAACAAAGGAAATAAATAAAAAAGTCCTTAGTTACTTTATTGACATGGCAAAAAAATATATTGAAGACTACAATTTTGACGGATTTAAAATTAATTATACCGAAAATCTTTTTGTCAACAACGATAACGATAAAATCCCGCCGGAATTTTTGAAGAAATTAATCTCGGAAATAAAAAAATCAAATAAAATTTTAATCGCCGACGGAGATTTTGAACACTTAAAACAATATCAGGGACTTGGTTTTGACAGTGTTTGGATAAAAGATGAAACTCTTACCCCTCGAGAATTTTTAAATAAATACGAAACTCTTGCAAATTACAATACCGAAGATTTAAGAATTAATAATATAGACTCTGTAAAAATATACAATGACAAATTCGGCGCAAATTCATTTTTGACAACATCCCCCGCACAATCGGGAAGAGAGGGAGCGTTGTTTAAGTGGTTTTGCCTGCATTTTTTACCGACAGGGAGAAACGCAAAATTACCGATTTTGTATTTAGACGGAGATGAAAGTTTTACAAAACAAGATTTTGCAAAAACCATTTTTGAAAACGAACATCTGTGTCGAAATAACGACGAAGAATTTTATAAGAAATTCAACGCAATAAATTCTCTTGCCAAACGCTCAAAACTTATTCGTGAAGGAGAGGCAGCAATAATAACAGAAGATTCCGACGGTTTTGTCAGTTGGTTAATAGCAAAAGAACCTTTAAAAGAAATGATTTTAGTTGTTGCAAATTATAAAAATTTTGACGAAAAATTAATTTTGCAAAATGACAACGAAAAAATAGAAACATTTAAAGAAAATGATGCTGTTGTAAATAAAATGATAAGCCTGCCCGGGGAATGCCGTATAGTTAGCGAGTACATTTTTGACGGTGAACATTATGTTTCAAAAGATTACGCGCTTGACGGAACACTTTTTGAAATTGAAGTACTAAAACCGAATGATTTTAGAATATTTTTGTTGAGGAAGTAAAATGATAAGAGTATTAGTGGCAGATGATTCAAACGGATGGCGAAATTATCATAAAAAAATGCTTTCCGAAATATCATCGGAATTTGACATTACGATATGTGATTGGGCAAGAGATGCTTACGAAAAAGTGTTTGAAAACCTTGATAATCCATTCGATTTAATAATAACGGATTTGCAAATGGAATCTGATTTTGAACCTGATTATGCCGGTGAGTGGTTAATTCAGCGCGTAAGAGAATTAAACTCGTACAGGAATGTTCCGATTTTGATAATCTCTGCGACATACAATATCAATTTTATCGCAGACAAATTCGGAGTGGATTGTTTGCCAAAATCAACAGCAGTAAACAGTTTGCTTTCCTATAAACACAAAATTGAAGAAATACTAAAAAGAGAGTTTTGAAACTGTTATTTATTATATTAAATTGTTAAATATTTAATGTATGTTATAAAAATTTGCGTTTAAAAAATTAAAAAATGTTAAATGTATTTTTTTTTACGATAAGAAAAAAATATTTGTGATAACATATTCTTATGAAAGTTACAGTAAAAGTTCCCGCAACAACGGCAAATTTTGGTTCAGGCTTTGATTGTTTCGGAATGGCACTACCACTATTTAACATAATTACTATCGAAGAAACCGTGCTTCCCGGAACCGGCGTAGAAGTCAATGTTGTTTCGGATTTTCAAAATAACGAAGATTTGGCGATTGAGCATATTCCGAAAGACGAGAATAATATTATTTATAAAGCGGTTGAAATGCTCTATAACTCTATCGGTCAAACCCCAAGTGAATTAAGAATTACGATTAAATCAAGTATTCCTATCGCAAAAGGTTTGGGAAGTTCTGCCTCAATTATTGTAGGAGGTCTTTTGGCGGCAAATGAACTTCTTAATAAACCTGCCGATGAAGCAGCTCTCTTGTCTATAGCAACCGAGGTTGAGGGTCATCCCGACAACGTTACTCCCGCTATAGTCGGCGGCTTTGTAATAACGTCGTTGGAAGAAGATGGAAGTATCGTATACAGAAACATAGATTGGCCCGAAGATTGGGTTTTAAATATTTTAATTCCCGATTATGAACTTGTAACGGAAATTTCACGTTCAGTGCTGCCTGCAGAGGTTCCTATGCAGCATGCAGTCTTTAATGCGGGAAGAACAGCTATGTTTGTTGAAGCGCTTCATTCTCACGATGCGGAACTTATGAAACTGGCTCTTCAAGATAAATTACACCAACCGTATCGTTCAAAACTTGTTCCGGGTGTTGATGAAATCTTTGCAAACCTTAGACACGAAGAAGATGTTCTTGGCTGTACTCTCAGCGGAGCAGGTCCGGCAATACTTGTAATCTCGCTTAAAAACAAAGTTGAAAGAGTTAAATCAATCGTTACCGAAACTTGGGAAAATTATAACGTTAAAACAAGTTTTTATTCTTTTAAACCGGAATTAAAAGGCGCGGAGATTATAGAAGTAGTGTAATGAAAAAAGTTTTATCAGGATTAAGACAAGAAGATTTTGAGGTCATTGCACAGGAACTGAATGCCTCAAAATTTCGCGCAAGACAAATTCACAACTGGATTTACCTTAAATCTGTTTCATCCATCGAAGAAATGACCGATTTGTCAAAAGATTTTCGGGAAAGACTTGCGCAGCACTACACTGTTTCTAAGGTTAAAATTAAACGCAAACAAGTTTCAAAAGACGGGACTATAAAATATTTGATTGAATATCCCGACGGAAATTGTGTCGAAACAGTCCTAATGAGATTTGATAACCGTGCTAATTTAACCGCGTGCGTAAGTTCTCAAATCGGATGCCCTGTTAATTGTCAATTCTGTGCAACAGGTGCGGGAGGTTTTATCAGAAACTTGACCCCTTCAGAAATTGTTGAACAGGTTTTGACAATTCAGCGTGATACAAAATTAAAAGTAACAAATGTTGTTTTTATGGGACAGGGTGAACCGCTTTTAAACCTTAATAACGTTCTTGAGGCTCTTGATATATTTAATACGGATTTCCAAATCGGCGCAAGAAGAATTACAATCTCAACCAGCGGAATAATCCCTCAGATTAATAAACTTGCGGACATAGAACTTCAGTCAACGCTTGCGCTTTCTCTGCATGCTCCGTTGAGCGAAATTCGTAAACAAATTATGCCGATAGAAAATAAGTATCCTTTAGATAAATTAAAATCGGCCCTTTTGGATTATGTTGAAAAAACGGGCAGAAGAATTACCATAGAATACCTTTTAATCAAGGATTTGACAGATACTATAGAAATGGCAAAACATACTGCTAATTATTTAAAAGATTTAAAATGCAATATAAATTTAATTCCATACAACAGCGTTGAGCATGCAAAATATCAAAAGCCGTTAAAAACAAGCGTTATGAAGTTCAAGTATATTTTGGAACAGTCAGGCAAAAAAGTTACCGTAAGACTCGAAAGAGGTTCGGACATTGATGCGGCATGCGGTCAGTTGAGCGGAAAAATCAAAAATCAGGTTAATTGAATATGGGAAAAATAAAGAAATTTATCATAGGAGAATTTTTAGATTGGAAAATTTGGGAGGTAAGTTTTCTGGTTCTTGTGTACATAGTTGCGCTTTACAATGGACTTGTACTGCATGACAATCCGTTTGCCGTAGTTGCGGCAATATGCGGCGCAACGGCAACTGCCGCCGCAGGGAAAGGAAAAATTTCAACATATATTTTTGGCATGGTCGGAACCTTATGCTACGCATATATTGCATTAAAATCAATGGTTTACGGAAATTTTTTACTTAATATTTTCTATTATTTCCCAATGCAATTTATAGGAATTATGGCCTGGAAAAAGCACATGAAATCTGATAAGCAAGAAATTGTCAAAACAAAATTAACAAAATTTGAAAAATTGATTATAAGTGCAAGTATTATAATAACATTCATTACTTGCGCAATTATTCTTACGTATCTAAATGACGTTCATCCTTACATTGACGCCATAACAACGGTCGGTTCTGTATTTGGAGTAATTTTAACCGTTAAGAGGTGTTTTGAACAATGGTATGTTTGGTTTGTCGTTAATGGTTTAACGCTTTATATGTGGATTCAAATTGTATTAAGCGGTTCAAATGTTTATTCAACTGTAATTCAATGGGCTGCGTATTTTTTAATCGGAATATATTTCATGTTTGTGTGGCGCAAGGAATTAAATGAAAAAAATTAATGGTTTTACTTTAGCAGAGCTGCTTATTTCCATAGGAATTATTGGAGTGGTTGCTTCAATGACAATTCCTACGCTTATGATAAAAACAAATAACAGGGAAGTTGTTGCCAAATTAAAGAAAATGTATATGACATTGGACAGTGCATATCAACTTTATCTTGTTGAAAACAAGGTTCCTGAGGCTATTGAATTTTCGAAAAACGGAGCGGAGAAATTGTATTCAATGTTCAGTCCGTATTTGAATATAGCGCAGGATTGCGGAACTTCGTTCGGAACCTGTGTCGGAACAGGGATATATCTTAGAAAAAACGGGGCGTTTTCGCCAAATTACAATTTAAACAGTTCATATTATACAGTGGTTTTAGCTGATGGTTCAACGCTTATAATGAGGGGACGGGAATCGAAATATTTATTTGAAATTTTTTATGACATAAACGGAGCCTCGCCGCCAAACAGATGGGGATATGATTTGTTTGAATTTGACGGGATAGGGGCAAATGTTTATCCTGCAGGAATTCCTGACATATCGGAAGATTTTGATGAAACTTGCGCACCCAAAAATTCTTTAGGATACGGTTGTGCCGCGTGGATAATTTATAAAGAAAACATGGATTATCTCAGGTGTGATGACCTTACCTGGAATAAAAAAAACGAATGTGATTAAGTTAAAATTTTCCAATACTTAATGAGTACTTTTTTTTAAACATTTTTCACGGAAATATCGGCTGTGAGTGCGATCATAACAGACAACTATATTCTATCAAGTGTTTTAAATTGCACAAGGGGTTGACAAATAAAATTGAAATAGTAGAATGAAGATACAGAAGAGGACATGCGGGAGTAATTCAGTGGTAGAATGCTTCCTTGCCAAGGAAGATGTCGCGAGTTCGAGCCTCGTCTCCCGCTCCATAAAGAAGAGAGTTCAAAACTCTCTTTTTTATTGCATTTTAGGAGTGTTTGAATTTTGGAATTTTTGCCAGATTTACCACAAAAAGGGACTGTTAGGTGACTGGTGTTAAAATTTTGTTATAATTTTCAGGGTAAAAATCTTGAAAAAACTTATTTTATTGCTTGATATAATTGATATAATAATTTTATGTCAATATTGTTATTATTTATTTCTTTTAAGAGTTCACTTTTTAAAATATTATCTTCTTTATGATGATCAAAATTAAAAAGTTGTTGAGGCTCTACTTTTAAAGCATCTAAAATTTTTGATAATGTTTCTGCGGTTATAAAATTATTTCCACATTCAATTTTACTCAAATTTCTTTGGTCAATATCCATTTTTTCAGCAAGTTCCTCTTGAGTCAAATTTCTTTTCTTTCTTAACTCTTTTATTCTTTTTCCAAGTAATGTTTTTATATCAGAACTACTATACATAATAACCTCAACTTTCATGATATGTTATTAAACAACTTTAAAAAAGGGTATTTAGAATAGTAAAAGTATTGACAGTTCGCTTAATTTTATGTAATATACGCTTATAAAATGTATAAACACGTAAAAATCAATTTTATAAGCGAAAAGGAACATGACATGAAAAACAAAGATAAAATCTTGATTTTGATTATTGTATTTTTATATAATTTGGAGGTTTTAGCCAAAGATATTGATTGTAAATATATGCCAAAGTTCAATAATGCTAATCTTATTACATATTGTGGATATCACACATCTAATGATAAAAGTGGCTTTTGGATTCCTCCAAATATTAATCCTTTAATGATGACCGACAAACAGTTAGAAATATATAGAATAATAGATACTAAAATAGATAAAGAATATAATTATAATACCCCTTTTTATCAGCATTACATTAAAAAAGCACAAGAATATGGCAGACCCTTTATCAGAATAGATGTTATTAATGCTCAAAACGATAGTAACATTGTTGGGTCTCTCAGAAATAGTTTAAAAGACTGGCAGGATCGTTTGGGTTCATTAAATTCAGAACAAGAAAAACAATTAAAATATCTTCAAAAGGAATATGGTGAGGATAGTGAAATTTTTGACGAAGAATTTAAGCATTATCTAAATCTATACAGGCAACGACAAAAATATAAACAAGATTATGAAAAAGCCCAAGATGAAAAATTTAAACAAAATTATCCAATAATATACAGGGCTAACAGATTTTTAGAAAAATTAGATAGTGTAATAAGTTATTAATTTTAAAGGAGTTTAAAAATGAAACAAGAATATAAATGCCATTTTGAAGAAACAAAATTTATCAATGAAAAAAACTTAGAATATAAAAATAAATGTGATTTTAATAACAGACCAGATACAGAACCATATAGGAAATTCTATGACAACCATTTATTCAGATATTCATTAAAATGTAAAATTAAAAAAAAAAGGGAAATCAATAACCGTAATTCTGATGAATCCGTCTTATGCTGATGAATATGGATTAGATAGCACATTGTGTAATACTAGAGATTTTTTAGAAAAAAATACTGATTTTTCGGAATTTGAAGTTTTAAATATTTTTCCTATAAGAACTCCCAATAGCAAACATTTATTAAGTTTAATGACTAAAAATTCTGAAATTCAAAAAGAGAATGATAAATATATTAAGGAAGTTTTGTCAAAAAGTAACGATGTATTAATTGCTTGGGGTGGGAAATACCATCATAAAGCAACTTGGATTTTTGAATTTCTAAAAGGTAAAAATGTGTATACATATAGTGTAAACAAAGACTATACACCAAGACATTTTGCCCCTCAAGCATATAATAGAACAGAAAAGAAATTGCAAAAATATAGATTTTAGATAAGGAAAATATTGAAAATGACTCTGGAAGAAAGCAAGAAAAAATGTCCTTTTTGTGGAGAAGAAATTAATAGCAATGCAATCAAATGCAAACATTGTAAAACTCTCTTAATAGATTATCATAAAGAAACCGTTGTTGATAAAAACCGTAATTTAAAAATATCGTTAAAAATATTTATTTATACTATTTGTGCTACTGTTTGTATATTTTCTTTTTTTCTTATAATTCCGATATCAGATAACCCACAAACTATAGGAGAAAAAAAAGAAAATATAGATTTCCTTAAAATACGACAAAACTATGAAAGAGAACTTCGAAAAGATCAAATAAAACAAAATATTGATGAAACTATTAACTATTTTAAAGGTCCTAAATGTGATAACCAACAAGTTCAAGATATAGCAATACAGATTTTTAAACAAAATAATCCTTATTATATTGATAATGTTTATAGTGTTAGCAATATTATTTTACAATATCCTGTTGCAACTTCTTACGATAAAAGTATCGATAAATATTATTGTAAAGGAACAGTAATTGTTTATTCAAGAAATAATAACACTCCTTATGAGTGTAATATTGAATATACTGCTCAAAAAACAAGTGATGGATTTTATGTCGAAAGCGATTATTGTCAATACGATATATTTAATTATTCTGATTTTTAATCAAGAAAGGTTTGATTTATGCTTAAAATAAGAAATTTCTTTTTCTTTATAATAACTATATGTTTGTCCATACAAATATGTTTTGCCAAAGAACCGGTAGAACTTTCTATGGAACTGCCTGCTAATTTTCCAACCAAAAATCCCTTTGTTGGAAATTATATCATGAGATCAAATATACATGTGTTTTTTAAAAAATGGGCAGAATCTATTTTAGCAACTGATAATTCTGTAAATGTTAAATTTCTTGATAAAAAATATAAGGGTATAGGTTCAAAAACACCAGATGAATTTTTTTATAATCCTCTAATGACTATTCCAGGAAGCAACTATCTAAGCTGTCCTTTATACCGTGGACTTGCAAATAAAAATGCATATATAAAATTGAAAAGTCCAATACTATACGATTCCAAAAATAATATATGTGTAGCAATTATAGGATATCGTGATTATAATCCTCAATTTACAGAACCAGGGTATTTTGAAGAAATTGTATATGTTTTTGATCCTTTTTTTAAAGATAAAAATTATCCGTTAGTATTGCAAGAACTTGTATTAGTACCAAGCAGTATAAAAAGCAATAAAAAGGAACAGAAATATCTTAACAACATAAACAAATTGTATTATAAAACTTTTAACAAAGTTGTAAAACAAAACACATTTTTAAATACTGTAGGTGATTTTTTTGCCTTCATAATTACATTACCGTTAGTTATTCTTATGGATTAAAATAATGAGGAAAAGCATAATATGAAAAGAATATTGATTTTAAGTTTTTTAATTTTAAGCTTACAAAATGTAACATATGGAAGTACTATGAAATGTTCCACAAAGGGAACTATTACAAGTTGCTATGTAAATGGTAAAAATATTGTAAATGTACAAAATCTACAAAATGGATACGCTATTGTCCAAACTGATGTGGGTTTAGGTATGGGAATGTTTGCTCAAATTTCTAAAATGACTCTTTTTGAAGCAAAAGCATATATTGATACTATGAAAGAACTTGTAACTATGGAAGGAAAATTAATAGAAGAAAAAATTAAAAAAGAAAAAATTAAAAAACAAGAAGAATTACGCTTAGAGAAAATTAAAAAAGCTAATGAAAAAATTATTACAAAAAAAGTTTCTATAGTATCAAGCAACGGCATAAATATAACTTTAGAGGAAGATAAAAATAATGATGATTTCTTAATTATAAATTCTCAAAAAATAAAAGTTGGTTCAAATTTGGTAAATGGCAAACCTACTACTCAATATACATCATCAATTTACGAAAGAGCAAAACAAATAAGAATGGAAGCTGCAAATAATAATAGGTTGCCTAAACCTTATGCAGAAATAATTTCAGGTTTAGACTGTAACCCTTTATTTAAAATTGTTTATAATTTAAGAGATCAATACAATATAAGTTATGAAGATGCTTTAAAATTAATGATATTCAGAAAAGATAATAGCGATTTTAGAGCGGAAGATTTATTAATTCCTGAAGAAATTTCTAAACGAGAATATAATAAATTACTTAATGAGGCAGAATTTCAATTATCTAATATTACTTTTCCAAAATTTTAAAAGGTAAAATCATGAAAAAACTAAAAGCAAATGTATTTATTGATAACAAAATTATGATAGGCATTATAATTTTTACAATTATAATGGTTATAACCTCTTGTTGTATAAATGCTAACAGAAATCCCGATACTACATCAGAAAATCAAGCAAAAGTTTTTGAAAGCGAAACAATAAACAGTCAAAAAAGTTATTCTGAAATTTTTGCTGAAATTGAAGATTTACAGGCTCAATATTGGCAAATTATTAAAAGAAATAACCTTCTAATAAATCAAGATTTTAATAGGAATAATAAAGAAATAGAAAAAGACAAAAAAGAGCTAACTCATTTATTTAATGTTGCTCAAAGCAGAATTGATAAAAACAATTATTATTTGCTTAAATTACAAGAAATTGATAAAAAATATGAAAATAATAATAGTGAAACCCAATATGATATGAATATGTTTGCCGGAGAATATAATGATAAAGTTGATGAAATATTAAACGAATTATATAAACAAATTAGAACTACTATTCCTGAAGATGATTTTAATAATTTAAAACTATCAGAAAGACAATGGTTAAAAGATATTGAAACCTATAAAAAAGTCTTTTATTCAGAAGATAGAGGCTCTATTGGGGGAATGACTTATTCATATATGCTTGCCAATATGCGAAAGTTTAGAGTTTTATTACTAATTCCTTATTTGAATAATAATGTATTGTCAAAAAATAATATTCCAACAAACAATATTTCTGTTCAAAAAGCTGACTATCTTGGAACTTGGGAAGATTTGTACAGTCAAAGAGCTAACTGCACAATAAAAGAATTAAAAAACTATATAAAAACTGAAATAAATTGGTCGAGTTCAGCGGTTGAAAATACAAAATGGATTTTTGAATGTCAGTATGACAGTAATACTGGCGATTTAATGTGTAAAAATGGCAAACAAATAGATAGTTATCCTGTGAAAAATGGGGTAAGGATTTATGGGGCAGGTGATGATCCTGATTATATGGAAGAAAAGATAGTTAAACAAAATTTACAAACTTCAATAAAAATTAAAAAAGGAAATCTAAAATCAGCTCTTAATGAGGTTGATTATATGGGAGATAAAGATGAAGCTTTAAACTTTTATAAAAATATGACTTTAAAAATAAATCTTCAAGATTTATCAAAAAATATATTTGTAAAATAACTTAAAAAGGAGAAACAAAATGAAAAAATTACAAATTTTATTAATTTTAGCTATATTAACATTACCATTAGCAGGTATATGTTCAACTACAACAAACCATTATGACAGATACGGAAACAGAACAGGCTCGTATAGAACAAACGGCTCTACAACTACCGAGTATGATAAATATGGACATAAAACAGGTTCTTATAAGTCGAATGGTTCTACTACGACTCAATATGATAGTTATGGACACAAAACAGGCTCATACAAAACAAACGGCTCTACAACAACAGAATATGATCGCTACGGACATAAAATGGGGACTTCTAAAACAAACTCAAATGGAGTTACCACAACCTATGACAGATACGGTAACAAAACAGGTTCTTATAAAACAGACTCTTCAGGCAGAACCATAGAATATGATAAATATGGCAGAAAAGTTGGAAGTTACAAATAATAATTAAGATATATTTCAAAGTTATAAAACTTTAAAACTCAATAATAAAAGATAAATCGAAAGATTTAGAAGCAATAATTTGACAAATGTTATATGCTCCTAATTTAGGTATCCCAAATTTTATTAAATTTGGTAAAAACTAAGAAATTAAGAGCAAACTATTTCTAAAACTTCTATAATTTTATATGAGCAAATATGTCTTATTGCTGTTTTATGGTATAAATAAAGGCAAAATAAAAATGGATAAAAATATCGCAAAACAAAAAGAGAGAAATCAATGTATTTAACACAAGAAGAATTAAGAAAATTCCATTTGTTTTCCTTGAAAATCTTAACTGCAAAATAATAAAAATCCAATAACAATTTATTGATAGCATTATTTTTCAAGTTTATTAATATCTGCGGGAGAAGATGTTGTAACGGTAAGCAGCAGATTAGGTCACGCAGACAAAAATATAACTCTAAATACATACTTATATCTAATAAAAAGCAGAGAAGCACAAGTTGCAAATAAGATGGATGAATTTTATGCAAAGCTGAATGTTGGTTAAATTCCTACAAGTTTTGTATTTATGTATATTGAGTTTTAGCTAAATATTTGTTATAATCTATGTATAGAATATAGGAGTATAAAGTCATGGACATATCTTTAAGCAGAGATTTTGATAGTTTTATAAAAGAGCAAATGGCTACTGGTTTATACGATTCAGTTAATGATATTGTCCAAGAAGCTATGTCTTTATTCAGATTAAGAAAGTCTGTATCTCAAGATAGAATAGATTCTTTTAATGCGGAGTTACAAAAAGGACTTGATGATATAAATAATGGCAACTTTTCTGACGGAGATGAATTTTTTAAAGATTTGATAGCAAAGTATGAGTAAATTAAAATTAAATATTACAGATAGAGCAAAAGAAGATATTAATTTAATTACTGAATACATTGCTAAAGATAATACTAAAGCTGCAAAAGCAATGTCTAAATATCTTTATAAAATTTGTTTAACTTTAGCTGATTATCCAAATATAGGAACTGTTAGACCAGATTTTACTTATAAAGATTTTCGTTTTTATGTCATAAAAAAGCATTATATAATTGCATATAAAACAGATGAAACTAATATTTATATTTCAAGAGTTTTATCTGGTTATCAAGATATTTGTATGTTACTATAATTTACTTTCTATTGCTTAGATATTAATATACCAATTTTAATTTAAAGAATAAGATTAGATTTATTTTAAGAATTTTATTTTTAGGGGACTATTTGGGGACTAAAGATACAAACAGACCCCTGAAATTACTAAAAGATACTAAAAGTTAAATTGGCTAAAACTTAATGATAGCATAAGTTACGGCAGAATACTAAAAGTTACGAAAAGCAGTTTTTTGTATTCGAGCCTCGTCTCCCGCTAATTAAGGGGTTTAGCCTTTTGTGAACTGAACCACCCTTTTTACTTTGTCTAGTTTTTAGGGTTCAGTTCATTTGCGACCTATTATTTATTATATTATTTATTTTAATACATTTATCCAACATAAAATTTTTCAGTTTTTAATCCATATGTGATTTAAAATAATTATCCATTATTTGCGCCTGTTCTTTAAGCTGTTCTCTCCATCTATTTACTAATTCTTTAACAACAGGTTTTTGTTTATTTACTGTATTTTTTTCCATAGCTTTTAATGCATTTTCTACATCATCATAACAAACTTTTAAAGGTGGTACATAATTAACATATGCTCTTCCAAATGATGGTTTTGACATTCTTACATTGTTTTGTCTTTGAGGACAACCAAATGAAACACTATTTAATAACATAAAAAACTCCTTTATAATTACACTACCTATCACTTATATTCATGTAAAAACATGCAAGTTCTCACAATTTACTCCTTCCATTCCATTCTATTCTATTCTATTCGGCGATTTTACTACATTTCAGCCATTTGAAATATGTTTTTACAATTCTTTACAATTCGATTTAAGTTTGAAAAAAATAATAAAGTATTTATTTTTTCAAGGCTATATATTATAAAATGTTTTTGAAATTTTTCAACCCTACAAAATTATCATAATCTCTGTTCTTTCTTCGTAAACCGACTGTTATTTTACGGTAGTGAGTCCGGATAGCGAACAAATGGAGCGAACAGGGACAGACTTGTCCCGATAGCGACACTTTGTGAGCGTGGAGCAAATCCAAGACAGCCTCGTCTCCCGCTCCATAAAAATAGATGGTTTCAGCCCTCTATTTTTATATTTATACCCCCAGATGTTCACAAAAATCTTCACAAAAATTTTTCCCTATTTTTGACATAATTCGAGTGTTTGAAAAAGGCAAAATATCGATATTCAAATAGACTTACATTAATATCAATGGTTTTAACATATTGTGATAATTAAGCCTTGAATTACGTTCTTACACAGTTTTTCATTGAGGGTACACTTTTTATTTCTTTTCAACAGTATCCCACAAGTCGATATATTCGCCTGTATGAGCATTTATACCAGTGTATTCAAGACTTGAATCAATAACATCTTTTAGACATCTTTCTCTATAATCTGTCAAATACATAAAGACTGGAACACGAGTAGCAAATTTTAGTATTTTCTTTTGAATTTCTACTCTTTTTGATTTAATTTCCTTTTCCTGTTCAGTCATTTCTTTTTTTCAGTAGTAGAAAGTTTATCTTTCTTTTCTTTTTTAACCTTTTTCAATGCTTCAGATTTATTGATAATTGTTGATATTTCTTTGTTTAAGTTTCTAAATTCTTCAATGTTTTCTAATGCCTGCATAGCGTGTTCATTGTTCAAAAGTTTGAGGTCACAATTTGTGACCTCAAAACTTGCCACTCTTCTTGGGATAATTGAAACATAAAATCCTGAGGAAATCTTTCAATATTTCTTTTTATCGCCTGATTTAAAACTTTTGTTTCTACTTCATATAACATTGCAAGGTCAGAGTCCAACATAACTTTTTGACCTCTAATTGTTGTCTTGAATTTGCTCCACGCTCACAGAGTGTCGCTTTCGGAACAAGTCTGTTCCTGTACGCTCCATCTGTTCGCTATCCGGACTCATTCGGCTTCGCCTCAATACCGTCCGTCCGCAAATTCGCTAAATCATGTTTTGTATAGGTATAAGTTCATTCATAAGTTTATTATAGCATCAAAAAAATTTTTGTTTTTGTGTCCAAATTTGACATTGACATATTTTAATATAAAGTATGTAATATCAAAAAGAGGTAAAAATATGGAAGTTAAAGAAAAGTCATTAGTAATAAGACCAAACGCACAACAACAAATGTGTATAGATAGTGTAGATGGTAAATTTTTGGTTCTTGCAGGACCCGGAACGGGAAAAACTTTTACTGTTACAAGAAGAATTAAACACATGGTTGAGGATTTAGATATTGAACCATCTAAAATCCTTTGTCTTACTTTTTCAAACACTGCTGCAAGAGAAATGAAAAACAAAATCGGGCAGTCCTATGACGTTGATATTTACACCTATCACGAATTTTGTCTTGATATTATAAAGAGTGCTGAGGATGAATTTGGAACATTAAAATTCAAAATTATTACGGATTCCATAAAACGCAACCTTATCAAAGAATGTATTGATGAACTTGACCCTAAAGCATATAACAACGAAAAAAATAATCCGTATATGTATATTCAAAATATCTTAGACGGGATTGAAGAAATTAAGAAAAACAGACTTAATAAGCAGGAATTTTTCTACAATCTTCAAAATAATCCACTGTGGGAAAAACACTTGTCAGAATTGCAAGAACAGCAAAAAGAAAAATTTACCAAAACAAGACAAAACGAAATTGAAAAATTAATCAAAAAAATAGACAGAATGAAAGAGTTATGGTCATTCTACGAACTTTACACATTAAAAATGCAATCACTTAATTACATTGACTTCTTTGATATGATTAATCTTGTTTTGGACGAATTTGAGAGAGAGAACTCAATTTTATTGGAGGAAGTTGCAGGCAAATATCAATATATACTTGTTGATGAATACCAAGACACGAACAAAGCTCAAAACGATATTGTGTTTAACCTTGCAAAACATTGCCCAAATGTTTTTGTAGTAGGGGATGATGACCAGATTATTTACACTTTTCAGGGTGCAAAACTTGATACGATAGAAAATTTCATAAATAAATTTCCTGATGTAAAAGTTGTTTGTTTAAAAGAAAATAACCGTTCAATACAGAATATTCTTGATGTATCGCAGGAAATTGCAAAGTTACAGGATAAATTTTGCCAATACAAAGCAGAAAAAGCAACAACCAAAAAGGATAAAGAGTTTTGGGCATCAAATAAAGTTGATTTAAGGGTTTGTTCTAATCCAAAATTTAAGCAATACAATATTACAAAAGACCTTGTAACACCTCAAACATCGAAGTTTTATGGAATATCAAAGCCTATTGAATACTATGCTTTTGAACAGCCAAATGATGAGAGAAACTACATAATCCACAAAATTAAAAAACTTGTAAATTCTGAAAATCGTCCTGAAAAACTTTCAGATATTGCGATTTTAACAAAAACCAACGAAGAACTTGAAAAATACGAAATATTTTTAAAGGCAAACGGCATTCCTGTTGAAATTACAGGCGGTAAAAATATTTTCAATATTACAGCGGTAAATGTTCTAATAACATATATGCAATTTTTAATTAATCCTGAATTGTATTCTGACAAACTCTTATCATTCCTGCTTTTAAATCCGTTCCATATTAATCCGAGAGATTATATGACTTTGTGGGAATACAAAAACCATCACAAATCTCTATTATCAAACATCACATCACTTTTAGAAAAAAATACTTCAAGTGAGGAAATACTTTCAAAAATAGAATATTTACTAAAACAGAATTCAAACACTGTTGTCGATGATATCAGAAAAGCTCTGTCAAGCAAGAATGTTCAGGTATATGACAGCGAAAAGCTCAAAAACTTTATTGAAACCTATGAGTATTTGCGAAATTACATAGTAAGCGAAAATTATGCAAACGCTATTCTTGAAATCGGCAACAAAACGGGAATTTTCCAATATTATGTAAACGATAACCTTAACAGAATGGAAAATGTAAAAGGTATTCAAAAACTGTTAGACGAAGCAGACAGTTACTTTACAGTCCACAATGACAGAGAAAAATCATTTGTTCAGTTTGTGGATTACTTAACCAAAATGCTTGAAAATGATATTGAAATTAACCTTGACAAAGAGGACAAACCTCTTGATGCAGTTCAACTTTCGACTTATCACTCATCAAAAGGTCGTGAGTTTGAATATGTATTTATGCCAAATCTGACAAGTAATAAGTGGGAAAGTTCTTCATCAAGCTACAAAGAAGAAATACCTTTGTCTGCTGAGCCTAATGCGACATTTAAGGAGTTGGACGAAAAACAATCTCAAGCCAAATTTTTGGATAACATTAAACTTTTATACGTTGGTATGACAAGAGCAAAACATTCGCTTATTCTTTCCTGTCCTGAAACAGGGACAAGAGATGGCAAATTAAGTTGGTTTATTGAACAGTTAAGACAAAACCAAAATTTAGAGGGAATGTTTGTATCTCCCGAAAAAGAAGAACTTGAACATTTGGAAATCATAACAACTGATTACAATTACAAAGAAGAATTTGGAGATTTTATCAAATCAAGAACCCAAACGTCATTTTCTCCAAGTTCATTAAATATGTACCGAAAATGTCCAAGACAGTATTTTTACAACTATATTTTAGGATTACGCTATGACGCTGGCAACAAAGACAGTGCTGGCTATGGTCGTGCGTTGCACTCTGCGTTTGAATTTGCCCTAAACTATGCAATGGAACACAAAAAATATCCAACCGTTGATGAGGCATATAACGTTTTTGAAAAAGAGATTGATTCAATGCCTGTAATTAATCCTGACAAAATTAAACAAAGTGCAAAAGAACATATATTTGGCGAAGGCTTGTACTATCAAAAGTTTACAGAAATCAAACCTGCCCAACAGTTAGACACCCAAACAGAATTGAAAGTAACGTGGGAAAGCGAAAACGGAATAAGTTTCAACGGAAGCATAGACCGAGTAGACAAAAATCCTGACGGCTCATATACGATATATGACTACAAGACAGGCGAGGACAGCAACGGTATAACAAAAGGCGGAACACATTCAGATTATTATTATCAAATGGCATTTTACAAATTTTTACTACAACAACAAATAGGCAAAAATGTCCCTGTCCATACTGTGTTTTTGTATCCGCTAATTGATGCAAGTTATGTAGATATGGGACTTGATGATGCAAAATGTGAAGAAGTTGCAAACGAGTATATCGAAATAGTTAAAAAAATTAACAACTATGAATTTTGCAAGCCTGAAAAATGTCCGAAAAAAGCATTCTGTAACTGCAGAGATTTTTGCAAAAATGATGTGATTTAAAAGTATTCAGTGCAAAAAGTTTTCAAAAAATTCATAGTTAATTTAAAAGTAAAAATCCAAGAAGATATTGGAGTGATTTTTAAGACAAAACTCTCTGATGAAGAAGGTTTTAGTCAACTATACGAAAAAATCGTACAACTGAAATTAATTGCACCTGATGGTAAAAACAGACAAACTGACTGTACTGATGTAGAAACATTATTGCGTATTATTCAATCTGTACAGAGTAAAAAAGCAGAACCTTATGATATTCATAAACATCACGAATTTGAATTTAAAGAATAAAAAACTCCCTACAGATAAACCTATAAGGAGTTTTAATTTTAACGATAATA
>JAFUZZ010000169.1 GCA_017476325.1 bacterium
AAAATCCAAACTTCACTCCTGATGTATGCTTAACCGACGGTTCACAATTCAAATACGGAACTTTTGACGAGTCATGCACAGATAACATTTGTGACACATTAACAATCGACACAAACGGAAAGAAAGGACCAAACACGGCAGGCAAAGACAGGTTTACAATCAACCTGACACCAAACGGACTTAAAGCACTTGGTGAAAGTGACACATGCGAAAACGGGCTTGATTGCGGGGCGTATATTTTGGCACACCACAAACTTTGGACGGGAGAAGTAACCCTTTCAGAACCTGAACCAATAGTTGCAAACTGTAATAATATAGAAGAAAAATCGTGCACAAAATGTAAATCCGGATTTTACGTAGAAAATGGTGAATGCAAGGTTGCGGCAAAATTTAAACTTAGCAACGGCAAGGATGTTTATATATCTGACTCTGTTGCGGGCAGCACTTACTCTCCGACAGGGAAATTTTATCATTATGCATTGGGTGATTATGCTGATAATTATTGGCAAACTGCAGTTGATACATGTTCGGCTAAGGGAATGACATTACCTGATATAGATACTTTACAAGAAATATATACAAGTTGCGGACAACCGGGATTTCCTGATTGTAATAAAAACTACTGGTCCGGAACTCAAGAGCAAGAAGGTTATACGGCATTAGTATATATAAATGACGGTACGGTATGGGAGGGTGTACAGCACACTAATATTGTAGGTGAAAATGGTTTAGATGGCAGGCACGATTTCTTTTGTGTTGATATTGAAAACTAATTAATAATAGGGTGTCCAAACGGGCATCCTATTTCCCGTGAGTATTTTTAATAAAAATGGTTTCAAGAACAGTTTACTGTTTTTTAAAAATTTATGTTTTCTCACAGGGGTGGATTTTTAAAAAAGGTTATGATAAAATAAGTTTGCAAGATATTAATTAGGAGTAAAAAAATAAAATGGCAGGAAAACACATTGACACAATCCCAATAGAAGTAAGCATTTTGACGGTTGATCATGATATTAAAGGGACAGTACACGTTTCTAAATATACAAATACAAACAGGGAATTAACAGATTTGTTAAACGATAGAGAAAGACGTTTTTTGGCAGTGACAAATGCCGAAATTTATCCTAAAAACAGCAACCAGCCGCCAAGAAAATACAGTTTTTTGGAAATTCACATGGACTATGTTTTGATGGTTCATCCGTTTGCTCAAGCTGTATTCAAAGAATCAGGCAAATCCCAAGAGGATATTGCAAGATTTAGAGAATTAAGAATGAAGTTAAATCAAACAAAACCATTCTAAAAGTTAAAGTAAAAATAAAATGTTTATTTTATAAAAATGAGGCTGAATTAAAGTCAGCCTTGTTTTATTACATGTTTTTTTTACTCGGGAAAATGTTTTTAGTATAATAAATTTAATGACAGATAAAATTTTATACGAGAAAATCTTTAAAAATAAATCCGATGTAAACCTTTGGTTTGCATATCCTGGGACTAAGGGCTTTGCATACTCGTCTTTGGGATATATGTACCTTTACAAATATTTTGACCAAATGCCGTCGGTAAACTTTGAACCGATTTTTGCCGATACCAAAAAAACAAAAATTATGGCAAAAGATATTGATTTATGCGGTTTTTCTTTCTCTTTTGATTTGGACTTCATAAACATTTTAAACATTCTAAATCAACATAATATCCCGCTAAAATCCTCACAACGCAAAGAAAATGACCCACTGATTTTTGGAGGAGGCCCGGTTCTTACCGCAAACCCCGAACCATACCATGAAATTTTTGATTTTGTAATCATTGGCGACGGAGAGGATGTTTTTGAACAAATAATAACACTATATCGTGAAAACAAATCTATGCCCAGAGAAAAACTTCTTGAACAGATTTCGGAACTTGACGGAGTTTACGTTCCGACTAACCCAAAGAAAATTAAAAAACTAACGTGTAAAAATCTAAAAATAATTACAACACCTATTCTTAGTGAAGAGAGTTTTTTCCCTAATACGTTTGTAATCGAAATTGAACGAGGATGTTCAAACCGCTGCGGATTTTGCGTTGCATCTTACATTAATTTACCAATACGGTTTTTGGAATACGAAGAAATCATTAAAAATATTGACTTAGGACTGCAATATACGAACAAAATAGCACTCCTTGGCGCAATGATTGCGGCACATCCAAAATTTGACAAAATTTGTGAATATATTTACAACAAAGTTCAACAGGGTGAAAACATTGAGCTTTCATTTTCTTCTCTAAGAGCGGACAACATTATTCCGATAGCTATAAAAACTCTTGCCGCATGCGGGCAAAAACACTCCACAATAGCGATTGAAGCCGCAAGCGAGCGTTTGAGAAAAGTTATTAATAAAAACCTGACGGAAGAACAAATTTTTAACTGTGTGAAAATTTGTCAAGAAAACGGTTTGAAAGGTCTAAAAATCTATGCCATGATTGGTTTGCCTACAGAAACTCAAGAGGATATTGACGAATTTATAGCGCTTGGAACAAAACTTAAAAACGCGTTCAAAGGTTTTCATTTTTCTTTTGCCTTCTCAACATTTGTTCCAAAACCTCACACCCCGTTTCAGTGGTGCAAAAGAGAAGATTTAAAGTCTTTAAAAACAAAACAAAATTATTTAAAAAAAGAATTCCATAAAATAGGTTTGAGTGCGGATTTTTCGAGCGCGAAGTGGGATTATTTTCAATCTGTGCTTTCAAACGGCGGCAGGGAGATTTCCGATATTATCTTCGAAATTTATGAAAATGGCGGCACGGCAAGTGCTTATCAAAATTCAATAAAAAAATTAAAACCTTGCGAAAGCTCTCTTGAAACTCCGCTTCCATGGGATTTTATATCAATGACACCTCCAAAAGAATTTTTAAAATCTGAATATAAAAATCTGTTAAAATTGTAGTTTTCTTTTACCCTAAAATAAATAAGCCTAAAATAATAGTCTTAGTCCACACACTGTATCGGATATGATAAAAAAAAATATCTTTTAAAATAAATTTGTGGAGGATAAGGTTATGATTAAAGTACTAATGGTAGAGGACCATAAACTGCTTCGAGTCGGTCTAAAATCGTTATTAGATGAAAATCCTGACATTGAAATAATTGCGGAAGCCCAAAACGGTAAAGAGGCGATTGAAAAATCAAAATTATATAAACCTGATGTTGTACTTATGGACATTGGTTTACCTGACATGTCGGGAATTGATGCCGCAAAGAAAATTTTGGACCATAACGAAAATATTAAAATTATAATGCTAACATCTCATACGGAAGAAAAAGAAGTTATCGACGCAATGAGTGCAGGCGCAAGTGCATACGTCATCAAAGATATAAATACCGAAAATCTTATGATGATTATAAAAACTGTAAAAGACGGGGCTATTTGGCTGGATCCCAAAATCGTTCCCATTGTAAGAGAGAAAAAAATAAACGGTGCTCTTTACAAACCTACAACAAGAGCGGCGTTTAAAGAAAAGCATGGAAATTTAACCGAGAGAGAATATGAGGTTTTAAAACTCGTCGTCGACGGAAAATCAAACTCCGAAATAGCACAAGAATTAACTATCAGCGAACATACCGCAAAAGCACATGTTTGCAATATAATTCAAAAAATGGTCGTCGATGATCGTACCCAAGCCGCGGTTAAAGCACTAAAAGACGGTCTTGTTTAATGAAACCGGGGTGACAGAATTTGAAATTTTGTCACCCTAAATTTTTAAACTCTTTCTCCTGATGTTTTGTCAAAATAAAAAATATCGACAGAATTGAATTTTAAAGTAATTTCCGATTTGACATCGTAATTTGAAGAAAGTTTTGCACTGCACTTTGCATCTCCGACATAAAAATATACAATCTTTTCACTGCCCAACATCTCAACCATATCAACAGGAACTTTTATTTCAAACTCTCCGTTTTCAGGGCTTAATGCCTCAGGACGCAAACCGACAACAGTATTTTCTCTTTCGCATTTCAACATTGGTAAATCTTTTGCATTTATAAAATTCATTTGCGGAGAACCGATAAAACCGGCAACAAACATGTTTTTAGGGTTTTTGTAAATATTATCGGGGGTATCAACCTGCTGAATAATCCCCTTATCCAAAACAACAATTCTGTCACCCATTGTCAAAGCCTCTGTTTGATCATGGGTAACATAGATGAAAGTTGTTTGCAATTTTTCATGCAGTTTTTTAATTTCTGAACGCATTTGAACCCTTAACTTAGCATCTAAATTTGATAAAGGTTCATCCATTAAAAAAACTTTTGGCTCTCGCACTATTGCCCTGCCAAGTGCAACACGTTGTCTTTGTCCGCCTGATAATTGACGTGGTTTTCTGTCCAAAAGCCCATCAAGGTTCAACATTTTTGATGCCTCAAGAACTTTTTTGTCTATAACGTCTTTTGGTGTTTTACGCATTTTTAAACCAAAAGCAATATTATCACGTACACTCATGTGCGGATATAGCGCATAACTTTGAAACACGAACGCAATATCTCTATCCTTTGGAGCAACATCATTAACCTTTATATCTCCTATATAAAGTTCTCCGTCCGTAATATCCTCCAGTCCGGCAATCATACGTAAAATAGTTGACTTTCCGAATCCTGAGGACCCTACAAGAACCAAAAATTCTTTGTCCTTTATTTCAAGGTCTACACCTTTTATTATTTGAGTTTTTTCATAACTTTTTTTTATATTTTTTAAAACTAATCCTGCCATAAAATTATCTCGCTATCGGAATAATAACACTATATTTACTTCCTTCCATAGATACAGAATCAACCCAAATTTCACCTTTTAAATGTTTTACTAAATTTTTTACGCTGGCAAGAGCAATAGAACGTACTATATTTTTCTTATTCGGTTTATCAAGTTGTAAGTAAGGTTCAAACAAATCTTCTTTTTCAACATCAGAATATCCCGAACTTGTATCCGTAATTTCATACATCAAATAAACTTTTGCATTGTAATCTTCTTCATTTTCAGGGACTTCTAAATTGTGAGCCAAAACAACATCCCGTTCAGGGTGGCATAATTTTACGGAAATTGAACCAATGTCTGTCATATTCAAACATATTTCAAGAATGTTTTTTAAAATTATTTTTATGGCACCTTCATCGCTAAAAATACTTTTTTTAGTAATTTCCGATGCGTCAAATTTCCAATCAAGATTTTTTTCTTTTGCTTGAATTTCAAACTCTTTAGCCACAACCTGCGAAGTATTCACGACATCAAATATTTGAGTTTCGTATTCAAACATATTGGACTCGGTTTTTGCAAGTTCTATGATTTTATTCATAAGGTAAAGTGCTTCAGTCGAATTTTTATTTATAATTCTTACATATTTATCCTGTTTCTCGCTCATCGTACCGCCAAGACCGTCAATCATTACTTGAGAAAATCCGACAATAGACTGTAATGGGGATTTTAATTCGTTTGAAAGTTTTACAAGAAATTTGTTTTTATCTTTGTTATTTTTCTTTGAACTTTTTTGTTCAATCATCAAATTAGTGATTGTTTTATAGCTTTGTGTAACATCCCTCAAGGAAACAACAAAGCAATTTTGAACGCTTTGTGAGGTTATTTCAAAATAAGAATTTTTTGCACTTTCGATTTTAACTTTACCAACAACGGATTGTCCGTTTAATGATGTTTGTTTAACTAAATCAAAACCGCCCTCGATAAAATCGTTGATATCCGCTTTAGATAAAAGATTTCTGTCGTATTTGAATAACGCAGCGGCTTTATCGTTCGCTTTGTCAATGCATCCTTTTTCATCCAAAACCAAAATTCCGTCAGGAATGTTTGCCAGAATATCAATTTCTTTGTTTTTTAATAATAAATTTTTTAAATCCATAAAAATAAAAACCTCACTATACAGATGAATGGTATCACGAAATGTAATTAAAAAAATACTCTATTAAAATGATTTTTATTTATCATGAAACCATGCATCAAGTGATATTTGTAAATTATAAAATAGTTCCGATATCTTTTCTGTATTTTTTACCGTTGTAATTTACAACATCAATTTCTTCGTATAAATCTCTGATTGCACGGGAGAGAACTTTTGATTTACGGGTCAAAATAATTGAGCGTCCGCCATTAGTTTCATATCCGTTGTCAATTTTTCTTGTATTGTGATGCGCAACAAAAGTTCCGTCATCCAAATTTTCCAAGCCGTCAATTTTTGATGAAATTTCCCCTGAACACAAAACGCAAGATACGGCATGTTCGTCTTTTAAGCGTATAAATTCATACTCATCGGCAAAAGAACCTATCGCACAAGCCTCAAACAAACTGTATATATCATCATCAATCAATTCCAAAACAACCTGCGCATCCGGAGACTTTAAAAACTTATTAAACTCAATAGCGTAAAGATTATCGGCATCATCGACAACCAAATCTACGCCTAAAATTCCGACAAAAGGAGTTTGATTTTCTTCCAACGATTGTAAAGCAGGATTAATAATTTGGTTCATAATCTTAGATTTTAATTCGTTTGAAATCCTGTAGTTATCGGAAAAAGCTCCCATGCCTGACGAAATCATCCCGCCGTTGCCGTCCAATTCATATTTGTACGTTGCAACACAACCAATCGGAATAGCCTGATATCCGTCGGTAATGACATAAAATGAAAATTCATGCCCCCAAATATAGTCTTCAATTAAAATTCTTTTTTCACCCAATGCAAAAATATTGTCAATAAAAGACCTTGCACCTTCCAAATTATTGCAAATCAAAACACCTTTTTTTTGGTGATGTTCCGTTTTTATAACGACAGGATAATTTGCATGCTCAAGATAATTGTAAGCAAAATTCGGTTTGTCAAAAATTCCGAAATTAGGACAAGGAATTTTATTCTGATACATGAATTTTTTCCCGATAACCTTGCTGTCACAAATAGCAGAGCTATCGTTTGTCGGACAAAAGATAGGTTGATTATGTTGTTGGAAAATAGCCGCCAAATCAGTCTTTCCGTTTTCTGAGGCGACAATAGTAAGTGTAATTGCATTTTCCAAAACAAATTCCAAAAGCTCCTGGACATTATTTTCTCTAATATCCAAAACGGTTGCAAATTCACTAATAGCATCACTTCCCGGAGCGACAAAAATTTCCGTATCTTCTTTTTTTGAAAGAATTTGAGCAACAGTATAAGCACTTGCTCCGGAACCAACGATTAAAACCTTTTTCTTATATTCCATAAAAAAATTATACAATATTAATACGCAAAATGGATGATTTCATTAAGATTTGTATCATTATAATAGAATTAGTTGACAAACAAAAAATAATCATTAAAAACACCATGTGTGTGTGAGTGTTAAAAAGGTTAGAAAAGTATGGCATTGAATTTAGTTGAATTGGTATCAAAATCGTTAGTTGCACCAAAAAGTACAACAACAGCAGTAAGACCTTATTCAGAAAATCCGTTTGGCGGAAACAATCCGTTTGCAAATGTTAGACCCGCAGAAAACAGTTCTTACATGAAAAATACTCCGGTTAAAGGCGGTTACTTTGCAGGATATCATAACGGCAAACCAAACATTGTCGGTCAAAGACTTTTCATCGAAGCATAATATTCTTATTTCTATTTAATATACATTATATATACATCAGCGCGGCACTATATTCCGCGCTGTATTCGTATTTTTTTAATTTTTAATTTCTTCCTCTAAAATATTATTTATCTTATCTAAAAAAATAGGTAATTTATCTTCAATAGTTTTCCATACAATTTCATAATCCAAACCAAAATAGTCATGAATAATTTTATCCCTCATTCCTGCAATCTGCTTAAAAGGGATATCCGGATACTTATTTTTTAATTCTATCGGTAAATTTTTAACAGCCTCTCCTATAATTTCAAAATTACGTTCTACAGCGTCACGTAACATATCATTTTTTATAAAGTCATCATAAGATAAATTTTCTATGTACTTTAATATTTTATATGTGGATTTTTGAATATCTTTTAAGAAAAAGAGTATTTTTTCATTCATAACAATATTGCTTCCTTTAAAATTTTTTCTTTTATAAAATCTTTTAATCCATTTGATGTTCCCAAATCAATTTTTTTTTCAAACAAACGTGAAAGATAGTCTTGCAAATCTATAAAATCAAACATATCGACAGTTTTTTTAAATTTAACCAATAAATCAATATCACTATCAGCATTTTGTAAATTTTTTGCATACGAACCAAAAAGGAAAAATTTATCAACAAAAAATCTTTCTTCAAAATAATCCTTATTATCATTGATAATTGTTCTTATTTCGTCAATAGTATAGATTTTATCTTTATTCATATAAAAATTCTAGCATACACATAAAAAATATACACCCCCGAAATATATTCACGAGGGATTTTTTATTTTTTCTGCTATGCAATCATAAAAACAAAAAGGATATTTATAAATGAACATTTTTATCTCTGATAAATGTCAAGCCTGCGGAATTTGTACGGCAATTAAACCCGAAATTTTCAATATTACCGATAGAGAAGCCTACGTTAATCAAGAACTGATATACGGATACGAGGACGACTGTATTGACGCCGCCCTCGCATGTCCTGTTAATGCTATAAAAATCAATGATTTTTAAGGTTTTACATATAGTGAGTATTTGTAACCTTTATGAACCAAATCAAGTTTGCTTTCTATCATTTTAGCATACTGTTCATCACTTTTCATATTTTTATTTTTTACTATTACAAAAACCGTATTCTTGTCGTAAATTTTAAGCAACCTGTCTAAACGTTGAAATTCTGTATCTGTTAAGAAATCAACGTTTTCTTCATAGTTTATCTTAACACTCGGTTTAACCGCAAAATCAAAAGTAATTAACTTTGCATCAGGAATACTTGCACTAATTGTTGAGTAATTTACAAGTTCGTTTTCACCTGTCATATACATAATGTTTGTAACTTTTGTAACAGTTGCTGTCGTAATAAATATCATGATAATTAAATACGAACTGAACAATGACATTACTTTTTTATAATTGGATTTTAAAGTCAAAAGCATGCCTGAAAGCGCAAACCCAACCAAAATAAGAATTTGAACCTTTTCAATATGCGATAAAATTTCCGGTGGCAAAAACATGCACACAACAGAACCCACAATAGCCATGAGAATAAAAATCGTAGCAAGTGTAAGTGTCAAAACATTCAATGGTCGTGTATGCTCAGCATTTTCATCCGCATTATACCAATAATACCCCATTAATATTGCCGCAAAAGGGAATGTCGGTAAAATATATGTCGGCAGTTTTGTACTTGCAATACTGAACAGCAAAAATATAAAAGTAAAAGAAATTGTCGCAAAAAGTACAAGTCTTTGCGTATCATTCTCTAAAACAAATCCGGTTTTGATTTTGTTAACACCTTTTCTGATTCCGTCAACAAGCATGTCAACAAACAATAACATCCAAGGCATAAAACCTGCGAAGAAAACCGGAATAAAATACAAGAAAGGTCGTTCCCGTCCAATCGTTTCGGAATTTAAAAACCTTGCAAAATGATGTCTTACAAAATATTCTATCCAAAAGAAGGTTCCGTAATTTTTGTGCATTAAATAATGCCAAGGAGTAACTATTAAGAAAAATACCAAAATCCCCAACAAATGAATAGGATTTAAGATTTGTTTAAGATTTTTTGTGCAAAGCAAATATAAAAACATAATAACGAAAGGTATTCCGCAAGCCAAAATTCCCTTTGCAAGAACGCCCACTCCCAAAGCAACATAAAAGCCTAACCAAAACCATTTCTTATTCTCCGGTTTGCAAACGGTTGTCATAAATCCGCTGTAAAGTGCAAGCGCAATAAACACCATTAACAAACTGTCCAAAATCGCAATGTGTGAAAGCATTAAAAAGAAGAAACTCGCCAAAAGAATTGACGCGGTATAAAAACCGAATTTTTCTGACACAACGCGTTTTCCGAAGAAATAAGTTATTAAAACAAGGACAAAAGACATCAGTGCGATTGGAAACCTTACCGTAAACGGAGTAAATTTTCCAAAAGCGGAAATTGATGATGCCACAAGCCAAAAGTATAAAGGCGGTTTTTCCAAAAACGGAACCCCATTTAGCATCAAATCATTCCAATCTCCTGTCAAAACCATATCTCTTGCCATTGTTGCATATCTTGTTTCATCGACGTCAATCAAAGGAAAACTTCCGAGTCCGAGAAACAAAAACAACATGCACAATAAGATTAAAATCGCCACATAGCAAAAATTAGTATGTTTTTTAAAAAATTCTAACATTTTTATCCCTTTCTGATATTATTTATGCTAAGATAATATTAGTAAAAATAAAAGGTCTTTTCAATATGCTAAAAAAATTTTTAACAATATTTTTAATGTTATTTACATTTCAGAGCGTTTCGGCAAAAGATGTACGAATAATACAGATTACGGACTCCCATTTTGCGACATTGGGACAGGGATATTCCGAACGTGACGTTGCACCGTCAGAAAAAGTTTTAACAGATGCAATTAACGACATTAATAAAATCAAAAACAAATCTTTTGTAATGTTTACCGGGGATAATATAGATAAACCAAACCCTGATGAACTTAAACGGTTTTTAAAAATAGCAAACAAACTTAACTGTCCATATTATGTTGTAATCGGCAACCACGAAGTTTCAAAATATCAACAATTTTCCAAAAAGGATTACATGCAGATTGTACGACGTCATTCAAAAAACTGTCGTCCAAGAAAACCAAACTACGTGTTTAAAAAAGACGGACTGGTATTTTTGGTTGTTGACGGCGCAAAAGAGACTATCCCCGGGGCGTCAGGATATTTTAAAGAAGACACTCTAAAATGGCTTGACAAAACATTAAAAAAATACGAAAACAAAAATGTCGTAATCTTTCAACATTTTCCAATCGAAGCTCCATATTTTAATAAAACACACAGAACATTTGATGTAGACGGATATAAGACTATTTTGGACAAACACCACAATGTAATAGCGATTGCATCGGGTCACTACCATGCCAACAACGAAAAAATGGTTGACGGAATTTATCACATAAGTACACCATCGTTGTTAGAGGATGAGGACCATAACTATAAGATTATTGATATACAACTAAACGGCAGAAAAAAGCCTAGAATTTATACCCAAACAAGGCATGCAGAATAAAACAAAAATGCAACTGATTTTTAATGTCAGGTGCATTTATAAATAGTTTAAACCCCAAGAACAACATTAGTCACACTTGGTTTTGCCGTCCCAGGAAAGGTCATCACAGTGTAAATAGTCCATATTGTCATTGATTAAAATCCAATTTGCACACATAGCTCCGTTATAAGATGAAGAAGAATCTGCTTTATTACATAAATATATGCCTCCGGAAGGATTTTCTTCTCCGTTATCTTTATTCAAAAATAATGTTCCATCCTTTCTATCTACACCAAAATAAAAAACATCAACCCCCATTTGATTTGGACCTTTTATGCCATTTATATCTATCCTAAATTCAGGTCCATAAATCTGATTTGCCCAAACTTGCAAAGAAGAACCGTCTGCTAAAATAGCCTTTTCATAATTATAACTGTCCATATTTATCCAATCAGAGCCATCTAATGTTTTTATTGTTGTATTTGTCCAACAACCTGTACCTGTTCCACAATATTTCCCAATTTTAAGATAAGGACTTATATAATTATAAAAATCTTTTGCCGTTGTACCCGAAAATTCTCCATCATTTGCAATAGCCATTTTAACTGCATTAGAAACGATAGACGTATTCTTTTTTACAGCAGCAATAGTAGATTTTTCTTTTTGTGTTTGCATCAATGTAGGAATGGTTAGTGCTGCGACTACACCGATGATACCTAATGTGATTAAAACTTCCGCCATTGTAAAGCCCGAATTGGTACAGAGTCCGTTACGTTCGCAATGACATGAGAGTGTATCCGTTGCGTTCGTTGTGGATTCTAAACTCCTTTCGTCACCCTGAACTTGGGACAAAGCGAACCGTTGAGGTTGACCGAAACGAGTGAGCCTGTCGTCGGTAGACATCAGGGTCTGTTTATTTGACAGACTAATAACAGATTCTGAACCCGCCTGCGGCGTTTCAGAATGACGGGTTTTTGACGCCCAACCAAAATTTTTAAGACCTAAAAGCGCGTCCTCACTGGTGTTGGAACCTAACGCCCCACAATTCTGAGAACCTAAAAGCGCGTCCTCACTGGTGTTGGAACCTAACGCCCCACAATTCTGAG
>JAFUZZ010000170.1 GCA_017476325.1 bacterium
CTCCTGCACCGCCGGCAAATTTTTGATTGGAAACATCATGCTTTAGTGTTAATATCTTACGTCAAAAATTTGCGAAATAGGCGGTCTCTTTTGGTGCCACTCAGGGGCTTTACGTTAGCAGAAGTCTTAATCACCCTCGGCATAATCGGCGTAGTCGCAGCACTCACTATTCCGACTCTGATGCAGGAACAAAGAAAAATCGCAACTCAAACAGCTCTAAAAAAATTCTATTCCCAAATGTCTAATGCCATTAAACTAAGCGAGGTTGAAAACGGTTCGGTTGATAAATGGGAAAAAGAAGATGAAGATATTTCTTACAATGAAAATAGCGAAAGAGATTTCACCGAAAATACCAATCGTTCAGAACGATTTTTCTTAAAATATCTTGCTCCATATCTAAAATATACAAAAACTCATATAAGTTCCGATGGACATATGTTTGTTGTTGATTTTGCTGATGGCTCAACCGTTTCAATGCATAATGGCGGATGTTTGGATATGAACTTTGACGCTAATGGAAATAAACTTCCAAATGAACCCGGAAAAGATATTTACAGATTTACATTATGTTTCAATGAGCAACATAGAACATGGTTTTGTGGAAAGCGAATTTCCTTTTGTCCTATGACAGATAATCCAAATGGAACAAGAAGTAAGCTATTGTCACGCTGCAATGCTATCGGAGGTTATTGTGCAAAGCTTTTAGAATACGACGGCTGGGAGTTTAAAGACGATTATCCGTATAAATTTTAAAATAAATAAACAGCGGCAATTTTTAAAAAAATTGCCGCTGTTTTCACACTACACATCACTAACATTTTTTGGAATTACTATATATAAATTAAAATCTGTTTACCCTTACTCGTTGGTATGCTAATTGTTTACCAAATACAAAATACATAATGAAATTAATCATATTTATAAAAATCTTTCCCGATATTTTCTACCTTACATTTATATAAAAACATTTGCTTTCAAAAAATTGCCTTTTTATGTTAAAATTTTTTTGGAAATAACAAAGGTTAAACAATGTCAGAAATAAATACAGAATATTTGCAAAGATGTATCGAAACATTACAAATGTCCTATGATTTTATAAAAAACTCAACAAAAGGAAGTATCGAATACGAAGTTTACAGAAATTCTCTCGTTAAAGCTTTTGAAATAACTTTGGAGCAAAGCGGTAAATTGTTAAGAAAAAAAATTACACCTTTTTTTGCTTCTAAAAAAGATACAGACAGACTTACATTCAAGGATGTTTTTAGATTTGCAAATAAATACTCACTTTTGACTGAAGATGAAGTTCAACGTTGGTTAAAATACAGAGATAACAGAAATAATACCGCACATGACTATGGGCAAGCCTTTGCGGAAGAGACTTTATCGTTGATTGAAAAATTTTTATTAGATGCTAAAAATTTAAAACAGGTTATTGACAATGATTAATTTAAAACAAAAACACAGGGCTGAATTGGAAAAAATTTTTTCTTCATACTGTCCTAATGCTGAGGTTTGGGCGTACGGAAGTCGCGTGAACGGAGATTCTCATGACGGCAGCGATTTAGATTTGACATTAAAAAGTTTTAACGAACCAGGTAAAGACCTTTCTGTTTTAAAAGCATTAATATCAGACAGTAACATTCCTTTTTTAGTTGATATTAACGAATTTGATAAACTGCCCGATTATTTTCAACAAGAAATTTTAAAATCTTACGTAAGATTATTTTAATTCAATATCTTTAATGTATCGCGGACGTGCCTTTACTTCTCTGTAAACCTGCCCGACATATTCTCCGATTATACCCAAAGAGAACATTTGCAATCCGCCGAAAACGGACATTAAGCATACCATTGTTGCCCAACCTTTTGGTGTTGAGTGAAGAAAATATTTTTCAACAATTACCTCAATCCCCAATCCAAAACCAAAAATTGCCATTATAAATCCTAAAACAGCAATAATTCGCAGCGGAACGATGCTAAACGAAGTTATCCCGTTCAGGGCAAGTCCCATAAGACTTCTAAAATTGAATTTTGACTCACCTTGCATTCTTGGTTTTACATCAAATTTTACGTAAGCTGTTTTTAGTCCCAGTTCGTTAAAAAATCCGCGTAAAAACAGTTGCTTTTCAGGAAACTGCTCCATTATATCCAGCGCCCGTTTGCTTACAAGTCTGTAATCGGAATGGTTTTGCGGTATGTGAACGCCTAACAAATTCATGGTTTTATAAAATCCAAGAGCTGTATACTTTTTAAAAACGGAATCTGTATCTCTGTCATTTCTTATGCCCGCAACAATATCATAACCGGCATGGAACTTATCAACAAACTTTTCAATCGCCCATTCGTCTTGTTGCAAATCAGCGTCGATTGATACAACGCAGTCGCATCCAAGTTCTCGAACCCCCTCCAAGCCTGCAATTATTGCTTTTTGGTTTCCGTAATTTCTAATAAACTTCAACCCTTTTACCTGCGGATGTTTTGAATGTAAGGTCTCAATTATCTCCCAGGTTTTATCCTTGGAGCCGTCATCTATAATGTAAAAATAACTGTTTTCGGAAATTTTTCCTTTTTGAATTAAATCGTTTATTACATCAAACAATTTGTTTACGGTAATTTCGATTGAAAGTTCTTCGTTAAAGCATGGAATTATTATTGCAAGTATAGGTTTCATCATATTTTTATATTATAATAATAATGGCTTTATATCAATAGGATAATTAAAATTGAGTAACAAAAAATTTATATTAAATGCGGATGATTTCGGAATTTCAAAAGAGTTAAATAAAGCGGTTCTAAAAGGACATTTGAACGGTTTTTTATCAAGCACGAGTATTTGTGCAAACGGAAAAGATTTTGATTCTGCTGTTTATGAGATTATTCCGGAGTGTCCGAATTTAGGTATCGGTGTACATCTGAATATTATTGAGGGAAACGGACTTTTAGACGGAGAACCGTTTAAACATGGTTACGGTGCTTTGATGGCGCTTTCCGTAAATAAAAAGTTTTTGCAAAAAGTTGAAGAAGAATTCCGGCTGCAAATTGAGAAAATAATGAAATTTACTAAAGTTACTCATATAGATTCTCATGTGCATGTGCATGCTATTCCAAATTATTTTGAAATTACTTGCAAATTGGCAAAAGAATACGGTATAAAGCAGGTTAGAACTCAGTTTGAGAATTTTTATTTTACCCCTGTTTTTTCAAAACACCTTAATTTTAAGTACCCGCCAAATCTTCTTAAAATTGCGCTTTTGAATTCTTTTACAATAAAAAACCGTAAAACTGTTGAAAAATACGGATTAAAAACAAATGATTACTTAATTGGAGTTGGTTATACAGGGTTGATGGATGATAAAACCGTTCATGCCGGACTTGCCTCACTTCCTGATGAAGATATGGTTGCCGAGGCCTTAATCCATCCGTATTTTTATCCGTTTCCTGAAAAAAATAACCAACACTATAAAGAATATTTAATTACGCAAAATTCTGATTTGCAAGACAGCATCAGGCGTTTGGGATTTAAAATTTGCAATTATAAGGAATAAGTTATGAAAAGACTCGTCTCTGTAGCTTTCCTAATCTTAATCTTTATAGGATTTTTACTTTTTACTCATTATGAAACTGATTGCTATGAAGTTTTAAAAGTAATTTCGCCGACGGAAATTATTGTGGATTTTAACAGAAATCGTATTAAAGATAACAATGAAGTAGTTATTATTCCTGACATATACAGTTTTTCCACAAAGTTGGACAAAAATTCATCCGTTATTGAAATATTAAATTTGTCCAAGGCAGATTCCCTCCGCCTTGGTTATTTAGCAGAAGATTTTGCCAAACGTACACTTGAGGGGAAAAAGATTAAGTATAAAAATTCTGAAGTTTACGTTGATAATAATAATTATCACGATTTACTTTTGGTAAACGGGTTTGGAGTTACAAACGGTAAAAACGTAAGTCCGATTATTAAAGAAAATTTAGAAAAGGCAAAGACTCTCAATCTTGTAATTTTTAATACAAAAAGTAAAAAATATCACACATTGGATTGTGAATACGGACAAAATGCAAAAAACATTATAATTCTTCCAAAATCTCAACTTGAAAAAGGTTCAAGTCCTTGCAAAACTTGCATTGTCAATGAAGAAGAAAGACAAAAGGAACTTAATGGTGTTGCCAATATAGCTCAGCCAAAATTAGATATTAGTGAAAATAATATTTCATTAATTTTATCTGATATGACAGAGCATTTGAAGCCGCGAAAAGATTGTTCCGACAAAATATGCAAAGCTCTTGTTAAAGAAATTGATTCTTCTAAAAACTCTATTGATTTTGCGATATACGGATATACAAAAAATTCCGTTATTGAACATGCTCTAAAATCCGCTCAGGCAAGAGGAGTAAAAATAAGATTTGTTTTTGACACTACTCCTAAAAATACAAATATATATCCTGATACATTATATTTTGCTTCGATTTTTAAAGATAATAACCATGATACGACCGGAGCAATAATGCACAACAAATTTTTTATTTTTGACGATAAAACCGTTTTGACCGGTTCGGCAAACCTTAGCAATTCCGATATGTCCGGGTTTAATTCGAATGCGGTTATTGTAATCAACTCTCCCGATGTTGCAAAAGTTTACAAATCAGAGTTTGAGCAAATGTACAACGGAAAGTTTCATGAACAAAAATCTATTGTAGAAAAGAATAATTTTTCAAATCTAAGAGTATATTTTTCTCCTGCTGATAAGGTTATAACAAAAGAAATTATCCCTCTGATAAATGGAGCGAAAAAGTATATTTATATTCCGACATTTGTAATTACGCATGAAAATTTTGCGCAGAGTTTAATTGCCGCAAAGAAACGCGGTGTTGATGTACGGATTATTTTAGACTCAACAAATACTAAAAACCCATCAAAACTTGAGATTTTAAGAGCGGCTAAAATTCCCGTAAAAACAGAAAACTATGCCGGAAAACTTCATTCCAAAAGCATAATTATTGACGACAAATATTTGGTTATCGGGTCAATGAATTTTTCGATGAGCGGCGAAAATAAGAACGATGAAAACGCTGTTATTATCGAAAATGGGAGTCTGGCAAAGCATTACAAAACTTTTTTTAATTATTTATGGACAAAAATTCCTGATATTTGGTTGACAAAAATTGCCCGTGCAGAATCGTTTGAGTCCATAGGTTCTTGTTATGACGGAATTGACAACGACTTTGACGGTGATACGGATGCAAAAGATTCAGGTTGTCTAAAAGCTAAATAGGTTTGACTTAAACAACTTCCAAATAATCTTCATATTCAAGTAAATCTTCGGCGTCTTTTGATGCGGTATCGCTTTCGATTTTGATAAGCCAAGACTGCTCTTTTATTTCATCATAGTTAGCAACGGCATTTTCGTTGACATCAACAACTGTTCCGCCAATAGGCATGTAAAGATCGGTGGAAGCATTTACGCCTTGGATATTTCCGAAAATTTCACCTTTTGTAAAAGTTGAACCAATTTCAGGTAACTCCAAAAAACCGATTTCTTCAAGTTTGTTAAGGAAATAATCAGTCAAACCAATATAATAGTAGCCGTCTTTTTCCATAACATATTCATGTGTTCTGCTGCATAAAATATCTTCTAAAACAAGCATGATTTATATTCCCAACTGTGTAATAAAATATACTTATACTTTTATTGTATCCATAATCATTCTATAGTCAAGTAAAAATTTTCCAAGCGTAGACGATTTCTTTAAAGTTTGGTCCTTTTTAAAATGTGTATTAAGAAATGTAACAAACGAAACAGAAAAGATTAAAGAAAAGCGAGCAGAAAACCGATAAAGAACATGTAGGGTTACAAAAGGGACACTGAAGGGTCACGGAAGAGTCACAGAACTCCAAGGGTCAGTTAAATCGAGTAATCATACGACGGGATTAGATAAGGAGCGGTAAATGGGATTATCATCATCACAATCAAGATTTTTGACATTGACTGCAAGATTGTCTGATCTTGAATTAAAAGCACAAAGTATTCAACACCAAAAAATAAGATTGGCAGAGCAATCAACAGATGCGTCAAAGAAATATATGGATGCATTGAATGCGCAAACAATGAAGTTTAATTCCGTAGATTACGGAAAAGTAGACGCGTCAATCAAGAATATAACAGCGTCATTGACATACAGAGTAGCAACGAATAAAGACGGAATAGATTATTTTTATTCACAAGGAACAGATGGAAAATGGTACTTGGTAAATAAAAATAATGAAAATGATAAACAAGCGGTAAGCGACGGCATGGTAGAAAAAATGAGTGATGCAGCGTGGTTGTTAGAACAGTTGGAAAGTGCAAACTTGTTTATCCAAAAATATTCAAAAGAAAACGGCTATTGGGAAGATTATTCATACGTGTCCTCATCAGTATTTACGACAGATGCGGATAATGCAGAAGTAGCGAGAGCGGAAGCAGAGTATGAATATACAATGGCAGAAATACAACAAAAAGATAAGAGATTTGATTTAGACTTAGACAATATCAATACGGAACACTCAGCAGTGGATACAGAAATGGATTCAGTAAAGAGCGTAGTAGATAAGAACATAGACAAAACGTTCCAAGTGTTCTCATAGAAGATTTATATACCCTACCTTATTCCCATAATTACAAAAATTTTACGTCACATTAAGTGACGTTTTTTTTGGATTTGCGTACGGACGGAGTCGAACGAAGTGAGCGAGTCCGGATAGCGAAACAGCGAGGGTAGA
>JAFUZZ010000017.1 GCA_017476325.1 bacterium
ACAACCTCAAATATCCTTTTATCGTTAAATACTTTGATTTTGTGTTTAATTTTAGGATGGTATTGTAAAATTGACGGTTCAACATTTTTCAACAATAAAGTTTTAAAATTATTGTTCATTATCGGGCTAAAATACGTTGTACCAATAGCTCTGGTTTGTTTGCTTGTTGTAGGATTAATGTAAAAAGTCTTTATTAAAACTTTACTTTTGTTCTTTTTAGAATATTATAAAAAGAAATACCGGTTATTATAAAGGATTGGAATATGAAAAAGTTTGTATCGTTAATTTTAATTTTATTAATAAATTTTATTACAATAAGTCCTGTCTTAGCTGAACCGGGAGAATATCAAGAGGAGCAGGAACAGGGTCAAACTGTTTTTTCAACATCCATTGAGGATGAAACAGTTTATTTGAAGCCAAAAACTACCTATGTTTTAGAGTTGGAATCAGATTTAGATATAAATGAAACAAATAAGAATGATGAAATATATTTTAGATTAGTATCAAAAGTTAAGGCCTCCAATGGAATGTATTTGCCGGAAGATACGAGATTTGCCGGTAAATTTAGCAAAATTCAACAAAGTAAGCCTGTTTTTAAAAGAGCAAGAGCATATATAATAATTGATAAAATAATATTCCCAAATGAGAAGGTATATCAACTCAGAATGGAGCCTAAAACCGGAAGTGATTTAAAATCTTCTCAATTCTTAAACACGTTAAGAGCTATTCCTGCAAGTATTGGCATAATTACTTTTTCGGCATTAAGTGTTGCTGTTGTAGCGATAGAATCAGTAACTGTAGTAGGTTTGGTTGTTGTTCCAAGAACATGCAGAGGTTTTGGACTTTTAATTAGTTCAATGGCAAAAGGTTTAAATTATAAATTAAAAGCAGGAAGCACAATTTCATTTAAATTGGATACCCCTGTATATGTTCAAGTAAGTGATATATTGTCAAAATAAGCTTTGAAAATGGTGGAGACGAGGACTCTGCCGAGGAAAAGTTGCCAGTGGCAAGTTTTCTGAGAGGAACGAACCCCTTGGGGTTCAACTTCCCCAAAAATAAAAATATCTGAAAATGGTGGAGACGAGGACTCTGCCGAGGAAAAGTTGCCGGTGGCAAGTTTTCTGAGAGGAACGAACCCCTTGGGGTTCAACTCCCCAAAAAATAAAAATATCTGAAAATGGTGGAGACGAGGGGAGTTGAACCCCTGTCCAAAATGGGTGCCAACAAACTTCTACGAGTGTAGATTTAGTTTTTCTCGTATATCCAATGGGAAAATCAGCCCAAATAGAGATATACAAAGCAGATTAAAGTGATACGCACTTTGAGAATCAGACTTGGCACAAATATTCTCATCAATGTGTTGAACTTGCTAAATCCGACCTTGAGCAAGCCCGCAAGTTAGACTTGCATCAAGGGCTGAACTGCGGAGCGAGGCTCTACGCAGCAAGAGCAGAAACTCTTGAAAAATCAGCTTTAACTACGTTATTAGTAGCACTTATTTTTTTGCTCGTTGATGACCCGGAACAGCGCCGGAACCCGCCATCTGCTTTCACCGATACACCTTGTCAAAACCGGTACGTCCCCATAAATTTTCAATGTTCTATATTGGTATTATAAAATATATTAAAAAATTTTGCAACCCCCTCAGGGGGTGGCAAGTTCAAACACATGATAGACAAAAGTAGTCTAATATGGTAGCACACACAGCCCGAATTTTTCGAGTAAATATATTGAGTAAGTTGGAAAAAACGAGAGTCGAAAAATTCGAAAAAGGCTGTTTCTGTTGGTCCCCATCATGGGGTGTGCAAGTTCAAATATATGAAAGACAAAAGTAGTCTAATATGGTTGCACACACAGCCCGAATTTTTCGAGTGAATATATCGAGTAAGTTGGGAAAAACGAGAGTCGAAAAATTCGAAAAAGGCTGTTTCTGTTGGTCCCCATCATGGGGTTGCAAAAAAAAAATTTAATGGTAATATTAAATTAAGGTTAAGCCTCGGTAGCTCAGCTGGATAGAGCAACCGCCTTCTACGCGGTAGGTCATGCGTTCGAATCGCATCCGGGGTAAATAAAAAGACGGGCACAGCCCGTCTTTTTATTTACCATCTGAGATAGCGATAAGAAATTTCCATTATTTGTTTTTGTCCATGTATTTATTTTAAAGCATGAATTCATTGTAAATATTTGTAACAAAAAATTCTATCTCCTAAAAACAAGATATATCGGGGATTTTAGTTTAAATTTTTCTTTTTTTAATATTAAAGTTTTCTTTTCTTTGTGCCGATAAGATAAAAGTAAGGTCGAAAATCATGGAGTCAGGTTTAAAAAGATTATGGATTTAAGTGTAAAATATCCTCAAACCACAAACACAACAAACACTACAAATACTAATAATCAAAATACCAACACTAACAATAATACAGGTGTTAGTGATAACGATACTTTTACAGGTTTTACCTATAAAAACTGTGTTAAACATGAAACCCGTACTATTGTAGGCGGCGGTGGCGGTGGCGGCGGCTCAAACTCAGGCACAAAAGCCCCGGATAATAACGAAGATTCTAATATCCAAAAATGGGCTAGTACCATAAGCGGTTGTATTAAAGACCTTACTCAAGGTGCAAAAGATATTTGCGAAATGCTTGGTAAAAGTGGTGATACTCCTACCTTAACTGATTATAGTACTTCAGAAGCAACTGCCGCATTGGATGATGTTAATGCCAAGATTGCTGCTTGGGGCGATTCAGACAGGCTTGATGTTACGGGAACTATGGAAAAGACATCTGCCAATCTTGCTATCGTTCATAAATCAGGTGATACTGCTGTCTCAGCTGCAGGGGCTTTAGAAAAGTCAATAAGTGCAAGTACTGCCGAAATGGAAAAACTTGGCTCTAAAACTGATACTGAAGTTGAAGAAACAAAAAACGATCAAGATCAAGCTGAAGTTTCTAACGATAAAGCAGAGGAAGCGGTAGAAGATACTGAAGAAAAAACTGAAGAAGCCGTTGAGGGAACAGAAGAATCTGCTCAAACGTCTAAAGAACAGACTGATGAATTAAAATCCAAAACTGAAGAACAAACAGGAAAATTAACTGAGGCTAAAAATAAAGCAAATGAGGCTTGGGGAAAAGCTAAAGATTATACTAAAGGTTTAGAAACAGAATTATCAGAACTGGAAGTTGTTGAGGAACCGGGTCCTGCTCCTGCAGATGATTCTCAAGAGGCAAAAGCTGCATGGAATCAACAAAAAATTGATTATCAACAGTATATTCAAGAAAAATCAAGACTTGAAGGCGAAATAAAAAAAGCTAAAGAAGCTGAGGGTGAAGCAGAGACCAAATTCAAAGAGGCAGATACGGCTTTAGGCAATTACTTAACTGAGTCAGGCTCAAAAATCAGTGAATTTGAAGCGAATGCCGACAAAGCGGAAAATGCCGTAACAGATGCTAAAACTAACGCTAAAAATGCGATGAGCATGGCTAATGCTAATGCTTCCAGAACTGAAAAGTCATTGGAAACTGCCAATAAAAATGCGGAAACGGCAATCAAAAACAAACAAAGTTTGGATAAACAGTCTGAGGCAATGAGAAATAAGAATGACGTTGCTAAAGATTTGAGTGCTCAATTAAAAGACCGTGGTGCAAGAGCAAAATCATTTACTCAAACTATCGACAAGGCTCCTGATAAGGTTAGCGGTCAACAAGCAACCTCTCAAGCCGGTGGTACAGTGGGTGCAGTTGGTCAACAAGGCGGTGGCGCAGGAGGAACAGGTTCAGGAACAGCCGTTGGCGGCGGTGACGGTGATGGAAATGGTCGTGGCAGCGTATTGAAACAACAAGTTGCTCAAACTGCAAATCAACAAACAGTATTTAGAAGCAATGGTTACAAAACTACTACGACATCAAGCGGAGAAACTGTTTCCGCTTCCGGACTTCAAGCCAGATATCGTCAAGATGCTCAAAAGGCTTTGGCTGAATTTAAACAATATGGCTCTTTACACGAAGATGATGTTTCATCAGCAATACATACCCTAAAAATGTTAGAACTTGCGGAAAGTAATAACACCAATGAGGGCTATATTAGTGATGCATCTAAACTCGCTAAAGAATTGAGAGCTGAATTGCAAAAATCAGGATATATAAAATAATAATATAATTATTTGTTTTACATCAACAATTTTATGTGATAAATTGTCACCCTGAATTTATTTCAGGGTCTTTTATTGATTAGATTCTGAACCAAGTTCAGCATGACATCTTAACGTCATTGCAAGGAGTGCACTTGCAAGACGTGGCAATCTCATGACTTTATGTAATTTTCCTTTCTCCACCATACGTATGATTTTTTGTGGAAACTCTTTATTTCTCTTTGTAAAACCTATATAATCAAAAAGTGAATGTAAAGTTTGGTAAACCATGCCTTGACTTTGCATGAAAAATAATTAAGACATAAAAAGTAAGAGGTAATACAAGGAGAACACACTATGGGTATGGCAGCATCTCAGGCGAGGTACATCGAACTTGCCGCAAGAAAGACCAACGTGGAATACGAAGGTCAACAGATCAACCAACAACGTACTGCTCTTGCTAATGAAAGTGCCGGGCTGTTCAACAAAATGTTACAGTTGAACGTTCCAACCGCACCTAATTACAACCAGTTCGTTAAAACAATCTACACGTTCAGTGACGGTACAAACGATTACACTATTGATTCGTTTTCAAGAACAAGCGACGATCCGTCTTTCAACGCTAAGGTTAACTACTACTATACTACTACCGAATATACAGGTATGTACAAAGAACGCAGTGACCTCGATTTACATTGGGAAATATCTCCGACATCAGGCGAAACCTTGTTGTATTATGGTACGAAAAAACTTGATGCTTACAATGCACAAGTTGATGAAGCTGCTGTTCGGCAAATTTATGAAAATACTTATCTGAACGCTTCTGAACACCCTATTATGGATGGTGATAAGTTGAAAACATCTTATGTCGGTGCAAATTATGCTGCTTGGTTGGCTGATCCGTCATCTGTTGATTTGTCACAAAAAATTTACAGTTATCAAAGCGGAGGAACTAAATATTACATCTCTGTTGATAATATGGATGGAACTAAGCAAACAAATACCGCTTTGACAAATACGACAACAACTATTGATACAAGCGTAACTCCAAATCAAACAACAATAACGATAACTGATGGTTCCGCAACAATATCTACTACTACAAGAGATACAGTAAGTTCCGATGTTGCAGGTACCAGAGAGTCTACAACAACTTATACCAAAATTACTGCAGGTGATGGTACTGTTACATACGTTGATGTTTCAAACAAAGCGAGAGAAGCCGGCGATGTTGCGGTTACGGGTGTTATAATTGCAAATACGGTTCAACCTGTTCAAAATTGTTATTCAAAAGAATTATCACAAAAGAAATGGCAAAAAGAAGTTAAGGCTTATTTAGACAAAGATGATTCCGGTAACTATAAATCAATCACTCTTGAAAATTATTCAAATACTTTTGATATGAATGTTTATCAGGAAACCGATGATGTCGCATATAATCAGGCGATGAATGATTATGTTTATCAAAAAGCAATGTATGATAAAAATATTGCGGACATCAACGCCAAAACCGAAATTATCCAGCAAGAGGACAGAACTCTTGAATTGAAGTTAAAGCAGCTTGATACAGAGCATAACGCTTTACAAACAGAAATGGATGCTGTTAAGAAAGTCTGCGATAAGAACGTTGAAAGCACATTCAAAACATTCTCAGGCTAGTAGCATTCTCAGGGTACTTAAAAGCAGTGTAATGGAGATTATTAAAAAATGTCTTATAAAAATGATAGTTTACTCGTAATAGCAAACAAATGGGGAAAAGCAGGTTCTGATGCTAAAGCTCAACTGTGGGAAACTTATGACCAGTTGCGGGATTTGACCGTTCAATCAGCAAGCGGTTCAACAGGCGGCGGTTTTGAGTCTGCAGGCGGATTCTTGTATAACCTTGCATCACTCTTTGCTCCTGCCTCATTTATGCCAAACATTGCGGGAAAATCTCCTTACGCTGTTCCGGGTACTTCCTTCTACTCAGGAGGGGCAACACAATCATCAAGTTACGGACTTGAGACTTATTCAGGGTTTGCCGCACCGTTAGGGTTTTCAACAGGGTACGCCGCTCCCGCTTTCATTGGGGCTTTTGGCTCAGAAAACGGTTGTGCAACAGGGTTTGCTTCCGCAATCGGTAGTGTTGCCGATGTCGCATCTTCTGCGGGTTATGCTGTAGGTACTGCATCATCATTGAGTAATTTTGGGAAAGGGTTATTGATGCAGACTGCGGGTCTTATTGCAGGTATTGGTGGTATTGCTCAATCTGCGGCTCCTTATATGGGTGAATACGGGCTTGGGGCATTACTTGCGGGTAACGTTATGCAAGGTACAGGTTCTGCCGTTCTTGCCGCCATTGAAAGTGCTGCGGGTAAGGTTACTTCCAATGCCGATACTATTCTTTCAACTAAGGTTCGTAATATCGAAACTGTTTGCAAAATGCTTGATACTCAAGGCGAAGTTGTTAAGAAAATGCTCAAAGAAGGTATTGACTCTAACAGTAAAGCAATTCAAAATATGTAGTTATAAAAATTTGTGTCATTGCGAGCCGACTTGTCGGCGTGGCAATCTCTATATAATGCGATTGGGATTGCTTCGTCGTTTCACTCCTCGCAATGACATCATAATCTTTGTAAAATAATTTGTAGGATTTATGTTTTTAAAAGTTTTTCTGCGTACGTTTTTTAATTCTATTTTTGTTGATAATTTTATTATTGGAATGTTTGTGAAGATTTGTAACAAAAAGACAGGCATGTCAATAAATGGTTTAAAGAAAAAAACTAATAGTCCGATAAACAGTTTAGAGAGAGAAAATATATTCTTTCAAAGTTTCACAGGAGATACATTGGACTGCAATAATTAAGACATGTAAAAAACCTTGAAAAAACAGGCAATAAAAAATGATTTCATGTTTTTAAATTATTGAAAGTCTGATAAGGAGAATTTAATTGGAATTAGTTTTAAAGACTTTCGAACTGTACATAGAAACGGCAAAGACATTTTTAAGATATTCACAAGGTTTTCTTAAAAGACATTCAATTATGAAGAGTTTATCACAATCTGTTACGAACGGATTAAAGGATGCATTGACTATTCGTAAAAAAGTAAAAATTGCTGAATATCGTGTAAATTACCACAAAAACCAATTAAGGAAGATGGAATCATTAATTGCAAGTGATAACGAACATACTTTTTTAAGAGGTCAAAAACTTAATCAATTAAGATAGGAAAGACAAATGGGCATTGTAACACAAACAATCGGACAACAAAAATACATAGCCATGCAAATGGACTTGGAATATAAGATTAATTTAATCAACGAAACCAAGTTAAGTTTGGCATCATCTTTAAATGAACTTGTGAACGTCGGTTCTGACCTGGATCCGTCTAACCCTATGGTTAAGCAGTTACAGGCTCGAAAAGAAAAACTGCATCAACTTGAGAAGAAGTTAGACATGCAGTTGCAAATGTATCAAACTCAGTTGCAACTTGTTCAACAGAATATGAGTGCATTGAAATAAAGTTTTTAGGAGCGGTTTTAAATCGCTCCTATTTTTTATTCTTTATTTTTTCAAACACTTCTGAGAAAGTTTCGATGGGAACAAATTTATAGCCGCAGTTTTCGGACAACTCTCCGCCCATCGTAAACAGTTCTTCTTGCGGGTATCGCCTACAAATTCCGGGGCGTTTTTTGTGTATTTTGCAAATTCCTTTTTCCTCATCGTAATTTGAGCAGCAAAATACAAGTCCGATGTCGTCTTTATCAACTACGGTTAAGTAAGTATAAAATATGTGCAAATATTTCAAACGATTAAATTCTTTTTCGTCTTTAATTACGTGGTTGTGGGTTTTAACGTAAATTTTTCGGCAGCATTTTCCGCACCTTGCGCAAGAGCCTGTGCGATAATATTTTCGACGCAAAATTTTGGAATAAAAAAACTTTTTTAAATTTTTAAACATTTTTTTACTTCATCAACATCTTGGGCAAAGAGATTCAAACTTTCGCTTCCGCTTTTTTTGACTGTTTCAAGAGTCATGTTTTTAGTACTGTCTATAATTTCAAAAACTTTTTGCCAATCATAATCCCCTTTTCCGATATGATAATGTATATCAATCGGACTGTCAAAATCACCGTCGCTTAAATGATAACAGTCAGGATTTAGGTTTTGGAATTGTTTTAGATATTCAAATTGTTCAATTTCGTAATATACGGCGGAACAAAATGCATGCCCTACATCAAGACAAAATTTACAAGGATGGCGATTAATTATGAATTTTATTTCTTCGATTTTTGCTCCCCGACAGTGTTTGTCAGGCATTCTTGGAGATACTGGCGGTTTGTTTTCAATTCGCATGTCAGGCGGATTAATCAAATCCAGTTGGCGGACAGTTTCGTCAACGGAACCTTCCATGCCTCCGTGAACGATTATATATTTTGCCTCCAATTCTTCTTTATAGCGTTTAACCTGTTCGTAGACTTCAACGTTTCGGTTTTCAAAATCTTTGTCAGCAAGGTTTACTCCATGAGAAAAATGCGGAGCATGGAGAGTAAAATCAAGATTAAATTCTTTTTTAAAACATTTCCATCCGTTTAAATCCTCTAGAGAGTCGGGATATACGAGCAGTTCAATATATCCGAATTTGTTGTCATTAAAAAGGTTTATAACCTCTTCTCTATATCGTTCCAGTTGGTTTGAGTATAATTTTAAGCCTAAATTTAACATAACAAAATTAGTATATAACAAAAATTTTCTTCATGCTAAAATATTCATGGAATTAATTAGTATCAGGAGAAGTTATGGAAACGAAACAAGAAACAATTTCCCCAAAGGAAACAATCAGACAAGGCAGAATACAAAAACTCGTTGAACTTAATGAAAAAGGGATTAACGCTTATCCTTACACATTTGATAAAAATGCCGAAGCAAAAGATTTGCAAGAAAAATATAAAGACCTCGAACCGGGTAAAGAAACAGACGACGAATACAAAGTCGCCGGTCGTATCATGGCTATGAGAAATTCAGGGATGTTTATTGATTTGCAAGATTCAACGGGCAAAATCCAAATCTTCTGTCATAAAGAAAATATGAGCGAAGATGCTATTAAAACTCTTAAACTCGTTGATATTGGTGATATTGTCGGGTTCAAGGGAACTATAAGACGTACTCCTCGCGGTGAACTTTCAATTAAGGCTGTAGAATACACAGTTTTGTGTAAGTCTTTATTGTCTTTGCCTGAGAAATTCCACGGATTGACAGATGTTGAAACAAAATACAGACAAAGATATATCGACTTGATTGTTAATGAAGAAACTCGTGATACTTTCAGAAAAAGAAGTTTGATAATATCAAAGGTAAGAGAGTTTTTGGCTCAAAGAGGATATTTGGAAGTCGAAACTCCTATTTTGCAAACGGTTGCATCAGGGGCTAATGCAAGACCTTTCCATACTCACCACAACGCTCTTGATATGGAAATGACAATGAGAATTGCTCTTGAACTTTATTTGAAACGTTTAATCGTAGGCGGTGTTTCCGAAAGAGTTTATGAAATCGGAAAATGCTTTAGAAACGAGGGTATTGATACCCGTCACAATCCTGAATTTACCATGATTGAATTGTATCAGGCTTATGCGGATTACAACGATATGATGGAATTGACCGAAAATTTGGTTGCGTTTGTCGCTCAGGAAGTTCTCGGCACTACAAAAATTAAATACGGCGAAAATGAAATTGATCTGACTCCGCCATGGGACAGAAAAACAATGCTTGGCGCTATTCAAGAATATACCGGTGCTGATTTTAATACTTGTTACAGAGTAGGAGAGGCTATAGAACTTGCTAAATCAATCGGTGTTGATGCTCAAGAATGTGAGTCTTGGGGCAAAGTCGTTGAGTTGGTATTTGAAGAAAAAGTTGAGCCGTCATTGATTCAACCAATTCACATTACCGATTATCCGCTCGAAATTTCTCCGCTTGCCAAAGTTCACAGAGATAACAAGCGTTTGACAGAACGTTTCGAAACCCGTGTTAACGGTTGGGAAATTGCAAACGCATTCTCTGAACTTACTGACCCGATTGACCAAAGAGCAAGATTTGAGGGGCAAGCTCTTGCTAAGGCCAATGGCGATGAAGAGGCTATGGAAATTGATAATGATTTTATTGAGGCTTTGGAATACGGTATGCCACCGACAGGCGGTATGGGTATGGGTATTGACAGGCTCGTTATGCTGTTAACAAATTCTCAAACAATTCGTGACGTTATTGCGTTCCCTACTATGAAAAAATTATAAGGAATATTATGAAAATAGAGGCTAAAAATCTTGTCAAAATTTACGGTTCAAGAAGCGTTGTTAATGATGTTTCTTTTGAGGTTCAAAAGGGCGAAGTTGTTTGTCTTTTAGGACCGAACGGAGCAGGAAAGACCACAACTTTTTATATGGTTGTAGGGCTTGTTAAACCTAATCGCGGAAATATTTTACTTGATGGTGAAGATATCTCCTCTTGGCCTATGAATATTAGGGCTAAGCATGGGGTTGGATATCTTCCGCAAGAAACTTCTATTTTTAGAAAATTAACTGTTGAAGATAATATTAAACTCGTTCTTGAAATGAACGAAAAGTTGACAGTTAATGAACAGGCAAAAAAATTGGAAGAGTTGTTGGATGAATTTGGGGTTGCCAGATTAAGGCATGAAACGGCGATTTCTCTCTCCGGCGGAGAACGACGCAGGGTTGAACTTGCAAGAGCGTTGGCAGCAAGTCCTGATTTTATTTTGTTGGATGAACCGTTTACGGGAATCGACCCTATTGCTATCGGCGAAATTAAAGAAAATATCAGAAAACTTTCCGTTGACAAGGGGTTAGGGGTTTTGATTACCGACCACAATCCGAAAGCTACTCTTTCTATTACTGACAGAGCGTACGTTATTTTTGACGGTAAAATCAAAATTCAAGGTAAAAGTGCCGATGTCGCTGTCGACCCTGTCGCTAAAGAGTTTTATCTCGGAAAGGATTTTAAACTCTAATGAACTTTTTGAGCAAAATAAAACTTTACGACAAATATATATTTTCTCAGGTATTTGCAACTACAATGGGCGCAATTTTGCTGTTTACGGTAATTTGGATTGCTCCGGAAATGCTGCTTAATACTATTCGAAAAGTTTTAGAGGGCGGATATACAATTAAAACAGCGGTTTTGGTTTTGTTCTATGAGTTGCCTAATATTCTCGGTAAAGCTTTACCTGTAGGTCTTTTGTTGGGTTCTTTATTCACTTTTGATAAATTAAGTAAAGATTTTGAACTTACAATTTTTCGCGTTGCAGGGCTTTCCGTTTTGAGAATAATCGCTCCCGTAATTATTTTTAGTTTAATGGTTACAGCGTTGTGCTTTGTCACTTATGATAAGTTAATTCCTATTTCCTCAGATAAATTGGTTAAAATTAAACGGGAATATTATCCGTCACAGTATATTTACACTCAGAAAGATGAAACGGGCAGACCGAGTGCAACCGTTGTTGTTTCAAGATTTAACCACAGTAACATTGGTAAGGTAATTTATCTTGATTATGCTAATGATAACTATAAAGATTTTCATGGTTTATCGCATGTTTATGTTGCCAACAATGCTAAACATTTCGATGACAAGTGGATATTAACCGATGTGTTGGCTTATAACCTTTCAGGAAACGGTATTATCGATGATATTGTCAGAAAACCGTCACAAGAAATTTTACATGGAGATTCGGCAAAAAATTTATATACCCTTATGATGTACTCTCTCAAACGTGACAGAGAAATCGGTAATAAAGATTTAAAATCTTATATTAACCTTTTGAATAATGAGGGTTTGGATGAAGAAAGCCGATTTATGCTAAATAAGTATTATCAACGTTATACACACCCGTTTGTGTGCGTATTGCTTGCAATATTAGGTTCGCTGTTAGGGTTTTCAAAACCGAGAGAACAGCGTTTAATCGGTTTTACTATTGCAATCGGGGCTATATTTTTATATTACATAACTCTGCCGTTCTTTGATTTGCTGGCAGAAAAAGGCGTATTACCTCCGTTAATTACTGCATCTTTCCCGTTGATAGCATTCTCGTGCGCAATTTGGGCGTTTTATAAGAGTAAGGATTTATAATGCGTAAATTTTTATTTGTATTAATTGTTTTGACTTTGTTTATAGGTACCGCTGTTAGTGCCTGTTTTATGTCTTCTGTTTCGGCAATTAAAATCGAAGAAAACGAAGGGGTTTATCATTTGGTTTTGGATGGTAAAAAATTGGCTAATAAAATTGAATTTGTTTCAAGCGAAAAATTAATCTCCAACAGAAAAGCCCATGAACTGTTTGACTCAGTGTTGACAATTAATACAGGATATTTTGACCCTAAAAACCAAAAGACAATTTCATATATAATCGAGAATAACGGACAAAAAATTCTTTCCCCGCTTGATAATGAAAATTTGATGAACAATCCCGTTCTTGTAAAAAATATGGATAAGATTGAGGCACGCAGTGAATTTAGGATTTTGGATTGCGGGTTCAAAACGAAATATCAAATTGCATCTCATACAGAGGAAATTCCAACCGGATGCAGGGTTACAACATCTGCTCAGGGTGGACCTGCTATATTGCCTGATTTGCGGCTGGAGGAAGAGTTTTTTATTGTTAAAAACAGTGACGGAAAAGTTATCAGAGAATCCGCATCAGTTTTGCATCGTTGTGCAAGAACTATTATCGGCTTAAAGGATGGTAACATTCATATTTTGATTTTTACAAATAAACATCCCGTAAACATGCAAGAGGTTCAGGATTATTGTAAAAACTCGGGGCTTGAAACTGCGATGGGATTTGACGGCGGAAGTTCAACATCCATGAATTACGGAGATATCGAAGTTGTTTCCGCAAAAGATTCGGGACGTTTGCTAAAATCGTTTTTGATTGTAAAAAAATAAATTAAGATGGAAAAAGAGATTACTTTTTAGCAGGTTTTTCTTCGGGAAGAAAAATTCCCATAAAAAAAGAACTGAGAGCAACTACTACAGAAAAAGTAAGGCTAATCATTATAAATTTATCAATCATTTAATTCTCCTAATTTTTTAAGGTAATACCTTATCTTATAAATAATAAAAGACATTCCAACGGATATTGTTGCTATAGCAAGCCCATTAAGGAAAATAACCCCCTTAACAGGAAAGTCCAAATTTGCAACAAGCCATCCTATACAAGCTACTAATGCAGTAGATAGTAAGGTAAAAAGCAATTTATACCAACTGATTTTTTCTTTAATTACTTCTTTTCTCATACAGTTATTGTAGCATAATTTTAAAAAAACACAATAACCCCTTTATGTGGACAAATAAAAATAGCGTGTTAAATAAAACATTTTTAAAATATAAAATCATTTTTTAATACTATTAAAAATAGCCTTGATGGGTAGTAGGATTACTCCATTGAGGTAATTTCTCTTTTTGAATTTTATTGGTAATTTAGAATTGTTAAGAGTTAGTACAAGGAGAAATTTTATGACAAAAACTAATGCCGCATTGAGTGAAAGAGACGGTCAAGAAAATGAAACAAAAGGTTTACGGGTTGTAATCATTGAGGATTTTAAGCTTACTCGAGTGGGCTTGCGCTGTGCATTAAACACTAATCCTGATATAGATGTCGTAGGTGAATGTGATAATGCTGTATTGGGTTTTGATGTAATCGCAAGAGTTAAGCCGGATGTTGTTCTTATGGATTTAGGTCTGCCGGAAATGAACGGGCTTGAAGCAACAGTTAAAGTAAAAGAGTCATTTCCGAAAATAAAGGTCATCGCACTGACATCTCATGAAATGGAGGACGAAGTTCTTGCTGCGTTTGCCTCAGGAGTTAATGCTTATTGCTTAAAAGATATTGACCCCGCAAAACTCGCGGATGTAATCAGAGATGTCGCAAAAGGTGTTTGTTGGATTGATCCGCAAGTTGCAAACATGGTTTTAAGAGCGTTTCCATCTCCCGAAAATATGACTCTTTTGCCATCAAGGGCGGAAGTTATTAACAGAATTCCTTTGACGGAGCGTGAACAAGAGGTCTTGAAACATCTTGTTATGGGAAAAAGTAATACCGAAATTGCAAAAGAATTAATTGTAAGTGTACATACAGCAAAAGCGCATGTTTGTTCAATTTTGCAAAAAATGTGTGTGAACGATAGAGTTCAGGCTGCGGTCAAAGCTGTCAAAGAGGGACTTGTGTAAAAATAATAGCGGGCGGTTAATGCAATAACTGTCCGCTTTTTTGTTTATTCGTTTAAATAGTCCATGTTATCATTTTCTAAAATATATATTGCACATCCACGTTCGGAACCTGTAAGATTACAATTATCGTTTTCGTTATCAATCTTCAAATATGGCAAGATATATGTCATAAAAGATGCTCCCCCGTCTTCATTACTCGTAAGGAATTGCCATTTGTCAACGGTTCCGTTTTCAGCAATAGCAAGACTTAATGCTTGACTTAATCCTATGTCTTTTCTTTTTTTCTATGTCATTAGATTGTCTTGGATTTCCTCCACGCTCGCAGAGAATCGCTATTTGTGGCTTCGCCACAAGTCCGCTCTTTCTGCTCGCTATCCGGATTTGCTCGGACTTCGTCCTCGACGCCATCCGTACGGAAATCCGCTGCGACGTCGT
>JAFUZZ010000171.1 GCA_017476325.1 bacterium
CCCCCTGCTCGGGTCAATAAATTTTTCATATTTTTCTCCTTTGTTTTCTGATAACAATTATATTATAACCCATGTCTCAAAAAACTTCAACCCCTGCATGGGAACCAACAGAAACAGCCTTTAATTATTTTTCTCTCTAAAAAAAGAGGATGACATGTGCCATCCTCTTTTTACAATATGAAAGTCTTGATTAGTAAACAATCATAATTTCTTCGTTTGGATTCAAAGAAGAATCTGCTGATTTTGAAGGTAAAATGAAGTAAACAACTTCATCAGCAACTTCATAAATCACTCCAGTTGTTCCGCTAACAGCAAGTTTTCCAAGGTCGTAAACGCCTTTGAATACTGTTACAAATCCTCTTCCGAAGTTTTTAACTGCAGGTTTTCCTTTTAGAGAGAAACCATCAGCCATAGTGTTTGACAAGTTGTCGCCAAGTCTTTCCGTGCCGTTACCTGCTACGTTCAATGCAGCACCTGCAGTTCTTCCTGCAACGCCTGCAACTCTTCCTGCTGCAGAGAATGGAGCAGCAAATAATCTTGCTACAGGGTTAACTCTCTTGAAGCATTTTGAAGTTGCTTCTGTTACGTTTTTAGGAAGTTCAACACAAGTTGTGTTGTCTTTGATTTTAACGAATTTAACTTTGATGTAACCGGGGTTGTGGATGCCCGGTCTGTTGATTTCTACAACTTCACCGATAACTTTAGCTCCGGCTGCGAAAGTTGTTCCGTTAACTGTTGTTTGTTTTGTTGTTGTTGCTGTGAAAGTATCACCAATGTTAGCATGTCTTGCGTCTACTCTTTCGTCAAGTGTTGCTGTAACGTAAGATGGCGCATATTTTTGGCTTAATGTTGTATTTCCGCCGTTCAACAAGTAGTTTTGTCTCAATACGCCTACCAAATAAGCAACTTGTGTTTTTGATAAGTATTTTTCGCTTGCAACTTTTTCAGGTTCAGGAACTTCGTCTAACAATGTTGATGCCATAACTTCTTTTGTCGGTTTGATTGCCCAGTTAGGGATTTGTTGCATTTTGTAGCCTTTCAAATCAGGCAATGCAGATGTTCCGTCTGTAGGAACGTCGATTAATTGTGCCAATGTAGCGAAAACTTCTGCCTTTGTAATAGGTTGGTCAGGTCTGAATTTTCTATCAGGATAACCAATCATTACGTTTTCTGCCAATGCTTTGTCAATCCATGCTTTTGCCCAGTAATCAGATGTGATATCTGTATATTGGTATTGCGGAGTAACAGTCGGAATATTCAAACCTTCTGCCAATACTACTGCTAATTCTGAACGCAAAATAGGCATGTTAGGATTGAAAACTTTTTCTGTTGAATTGTTTTTTAACAAATCCATAACGTCTTTTGTCCAAGAATCAACTGCTACTTTGTCTTTACCGCTGAATACAACTTGGTTTTTGCTAATTTCTTTCTTTTCTCCTACAGTATAAGTTCTGTCATTGTTCAAGCCTGCTTCTACAGTAACTTGAGAGTCAGAACCGAAGAATGTAGGGTGAGCATAATACTCATAACTCGTTTCTGATGCAATCGCTACACCTGAAAGAGCCAATACCGCAACTGATGCTGCCATTAAACCTTTAAGATTTTTCATGTTTAATATCTCCTTCTCTCACTAAAAAATCTACTTCCAATTCATATTCTAACAGAAAAACAAAAAATAAGCAACAAAAAACTTCTGTTATGCAATAAATGCTTAACAGAAGTTTATAAATTAAACAAAAAATAATCCGTTAAAGGGCTAAATTTTGCCGTAAAGTTTTAAAATTTCAGGGAAATATTTTTCCTCATCGGCACTGCTCATTGCTCTAAAGACTTTTGTAAAATCTTCTATCGTGCTTGTATAGTTTTTCTTGGTGCCTGAATGTTCATGAACAACGCTTAGCAGATACAATTTTTCTTTATCCGTGTAGTTTCCTTTTTCAAAAATTTCAGGGAAAATCGTTATAGAAAGTGCCTCTCCGCATGTTGCGCGTTTATTCCAACCTCTTGTAATCTCTTCAAATCGGGCATCAAGTTCTTTTGCTCTTTCTTCAGTAATACCGTATTTTTTTGCTTTTGTTTCGGCATTTGGAGAAACATTATCGTCCAACTGTTTAAACAATTCCGTAATGGCTTTTGTTTCTTTGCCGAGACTCAGTCTCTTTTGAATACTTTCGGTCGGCGGAACAATTTCAAGTGCTTGAGACAATTTCCCCTCTTTTTGTGCTTTCAAATAAAAGTCGGCCGCAAAATTTGCACTGTCTGCATAGTAACTTGCCAAATGTTTTTGAATACCTTTTTTATCAGAGCCTGCAAAACCGTCAAGTTGTTTTAAATCCTTAATAACGTCATCAATTTTGTATGACGGATCGTTTTTTATTTTGTCATGGACTTCTTTTGCAAAGGC
>JAFUZZ010000172.1 GCA_017476325.1 bacterium
AGATACCCTTTGTATTGGTGCGCTCCTGCACCGCCGGCAAATTTTTGATTGGAAACATCATGCTTTAGTGTTAATATCTTACGTCAAAAATTTGCGAAATAGGCGGTCTCTTTTGGTGCCCCTCAGGGGCTTTACCCTTGTGGAAGTCCTAATCACCCTCGGCATAATCGGCGTTGTCGCAGCACTCACAATCCCGACTTTGATGCAAAAAACTGAGGAAAAGCATATTGTAAGTCAACTAAAAAAAGAATATACCATTCTATCTCAAGCATATAATTTAATGCAAACAGAGTATGGTACTATTGATAAATGGGGTTTGTCAACAACTCAAGCAACAGGTGAAAAAGATGAGGATGGCAACGATATTTATGATAGAAGTGCACAAGAATTATTCAGTGAAAGATTAAGAAAATATTTGAATGTGTCACAAATCTGTACTACAAGTTTGAATTGTGATAATAAGGAAAGATATTCTTTAAACGGAGTTAAAATTGGGGATAGAAATACCTGGTATAAAAACGGAACTCCAACATTTTTTTTGAGTGACGGAACATTTATTTCAATAGGTTGGTTTGGCACTGGTGGTAAGTTTGATATATTGGTTTCTTTACCAACAAAAGAAAAAAATTTGGTTGTAGGAAAAAACGAGTTTTATTTCTCTGCTTTTCCAAAAGGATTAATTCCGCATGGAACAAGTGGGGCTTATACAACAGCTACAGATTCGTTTGATAGTTGTGATAAAAATTATTCTAATGATCAAACTGCGGGCAGAGGGTGTACCGCTTGGGTGATTTACAATGAGAATATGGATTATTTACACTGTCGCGATGACCTTTCCTGGGACGGCAAAACAAAATGTGATTAATTTTAATTTTCAAATATCGCAAGAGGATGTCTAATGCGGGCATCCTTTTTGTTTATGTTTTCTAAAATTTTCTTGTAAAAACTTTTTTATATAGTAATATCGTAGCAGAAAGGAAATCTAAATGCTAAATACAATCATAATCCCGTTAATTATGGCATCTCTGCTTGGAACCGTTATCGGACTTGAGAGGGAATTGACCAATAAATATGCCGGACTTAGAACAAATTTGCTTGTTTGCTTAGGTTCGTGTGTTTTTACTATCCTTTCTATTTACGGATTTCCGACTGCCATTGAAACAGTCAATCCGCAAGGGTTTGGGGATCCTGCTCGTATTGCGGCACAGGTTTTGACAGGTATCGGTTTTATAGGCGGGGGAACTGTCCTTAAACACGGGGCCACTGTTTATGGACTCACAACCGCGGCGACCTTGTGGATTAGTGCCGCTATAGGTATGGCTTGCGGTGCAGGTATGATTGAACTTGCCGTTATTACAACTCTGTTAAGTTTTTTGGTGCTCGTTTCTATTCGCTCTATTGAGTCTAAATTTTTTAGACAAAATAAACATTTCGATAATTATGAAATAAAAATTATTTGCCAAAAAGAAAATTACGAAAATATTGACGAGTTTATTATGTCAAGCGTTCCTAATCTTTTAAAATTCTCTAAAAAACAAAATAAATATGATGACAATCTGTTCAATTTGAACATTGTCGTTCGCTCTAACGATTTAATCGAACTTCAAAAATTATTTAAGGAAGTTGAAAAATACAACATAAATTCTTTATCTATCCAACTTGAGGATGTTTAATTTCTGCGTAAAATTTATCGTCTTTTTGTTGTAAAACTGCTGTTTGCAATGTGTTTTTAAGAGTTTCGTCTTTTGAGTCGATTAATACTTCAAGATAATTTTTTGTCATCCCTTTTAGATAACCTGTTTTTTTGTCGTTTATCTTTTCTATCAGAATTTCGCATGGTTGTCCTATATTTTTATTTAAAAACTCTGAGTATTTTAAAGCGGAAATTTCTTTGATAATATTTGCGCGTCGAGTTTTTTCTTTGTCGGATAATTGTTCTTTTATTGTTTCGGCAACTGTTCCTTTCCTTATTGAATAAGGGAAAGTGTGAATTTTAGAAAGTTTTGATTTCTTTAAATTTTCGACGGTTGTTGCAAATTCGGTTTCTGTTTCTCCTGCAAAACCTGCGATAATGTCGCTTCCTAAAAACGGCAATTTAAATTCTTCCGCAAGTCTTTCAATCAAATCCATTGTTTGTGATACGCTGTAAAATCTGTTCATTCGTTTTAGTGTTTCATCACACAAAGATTGTAATGAAAGATGAAAATGCGGGCAGAATTTTTCGGAATTTTTTAAAAACTCTATCATTTCACCGTTAATTTCCAACGGGTTAAGTGAACCTAATCTGTAGCGTTTTATATTTGTTTTTTCGATTTCTTGTAAAAGATTTAAAAGACTCTTTCGCGGTTTAAAATCAAAACCCCATTGTCCGATGTGTATTCCGGTTAAAACAATTTCTTTAAATCCTGCTTGTTCGTATATTTTTATTTGGTCTAAAATAAAATCAATATTTGCACTTCGGTTCTTTCCTCTTGCAAACGGGATTATACAATAAGAACATCTGTTATCGCATCCGTCTTGAATTTTAAGGTTTGCTCTTGTTTTATTTGTGTCATGTAATAAAACGGGATTAAATTTGCCAACGCTCATAATATCTCGAATGCTTGTTTTGCTAAGGTGTGTTGTAATGTCAAGTTTTTCATCGTTTCCGAGAATTATGTCAATGTTTGGATTTTTTAAAAGGTTTTCTTTCTCTATTTGTGCAAAACAGCCTGTTAAAATAGTTTTAACTTTTGGATTTTTTTTCTTAGCGTGTGAGATTATATAAAGAGCCTCTTTGTCACTTTTATGGGTAACTGTGCATGAATTTAAAATAAAGATATCGGCTTCATCCTCTTTGTTAGCCAAAATATAGCCGGCATTAATCATTTTTTCTCGAATTATTGCACCCTCAAGTTGATTTGCTTTGCAACCCATATTCTTAATAAAAAACGTTTCCATAATTTTAATATTAAATTAAATATAAACATTTGTAAAGATTTTGAAACTCTTAAACTATATATGACAATTTTTTTTGCGTTTTGTTTTGAAATAAATAACAAGGAGTGTGTGTGTCATGCAAGTAAACAATTTTTCAATGCCGTTACAAAATTTTGCGGGCGGGAAGAAAAAGGAAGAAATGTCTGTGAATATGGATTTGCGGGAATTTGTAAATGCGTCGGATGAGGAATTATTTAATTATGTAAAAACCGAACACAATCGCAGACACAAGCATGATACCGCAAAGTTTATCGGAGCGTGTGTCGGCGTGGATGCTTTATCAAGTGCGATTTTGAAATCTCAGGTTGTAAAGCGCGTCGGAGAAGATGTTCAGGTAACAAGTGCACCTCTCAGTGCAAAAATCGGAGCAGGATGTAAGTCCGTAAAGAGTTGGGGGCTTGGATTTGTTGCAGTTGGAGCCTTGATGGGCGTAAAAAATGTTTTTTTGAATAAGAGTGAAAAATTTAGAGATATGGAAGAACAGCATCCGATGATGTCATTTTTGGGCGAAATAGGGGCACTTGTTTTGGGCTATAAAGGTGCGAAATCATTAGTTTCAAAACTAGGTGTTGGGGAAAAACTTGCTCAAAAAACTGCACCGTTGACAAACAAAATAGGAAAAGTTGCTGATAAATTGGATAAGAGTAAGTTTGCGACTTTTGTAATGAATAGAGGTCATGAGATTACAAATGCGGTTAATGCAAAGGCTCCCGCGTTTGGAAAAACTTGTAGAATTTTAATGGCTAATTCTGTTTTGATTATGCTTATCGGAGGAATGATGAAGTTAAATCATAACAATAAAGAAATTCAGCAAGGGTATGAAAGCTTGAAATTTGCACAAGATCAAATTCGCGAAAATATGTTTGTGTAGATTTTTGCACAGGGACTTGATGTTTTTTCAAACATGGTATATAATAATAAAGTCAGGAAAAAAGACAGATGCTGAATCAAGTTCAGCATGACAGCTCTTTTGTCACCCTGAATTTATTTCAGGGTCTGTTCCCTGAGAGTATCACACAAA
>JAFUZZ010000173.1 GCA_017476325.1 bacterium
AAATGAGAAAATCATGTCAAAAGTTGCTTTAATAACAGGTATTACAGGTCAAGACGGAGCATATCTTGCGGAATTGCTGCTTGAAAAAGGATATGAAGTTCATGGGATGAAAAGAAGAGCATCATCTTTTAATACACAAAGAATTTACCACCTTTATCAAGATACACACAATGAAAATTTGAAGTTTAAACTTCACTACGGAGATTTGACAGACAGTACAAATTTAATCCGATTGATACAAGAAATTCAACCTGATGAAATTTATAACCTTGCGGCTCAATCTCACGTAAAAGTATCTTTTGACTGTCCGGAATATACGGCAAATGCTGACGGATTGGGAACATTAAGAATTTTGGAGGCAATAAGAATTTTAGGCTTGGAAAAGAAAACAAAATTTTATCAAGCATCAACTTCGGAGCTTTTCGGTTTGGTTCAGGAAACTCCGCAAAAGGAAACAACTCCGTTTTATCCGCGCTCTCCTTATGCTTGTGCAAAACTTTATGCTTATTGGATTTGCGTAAACTATCGTGAGGGCTATGATATGTTTGCTTGCAACGGTATTTTGTTTAACCACGAATCTCCGAGAAGAGGCGAAACTTTCGTTACAAGAAAAATTACCCGTGCCGCAGTTAGAATTAAACTCGGTATTGAAGAAAAACTTTATCTCGGTAATTTGAATTCTAAACGTGACTGGGGTCATGCAAAGGATTACGTTGAGGGTATGTGGAGAATTTTGCAACAGGATAAACCTCAGGATTTTGTTCTTGCCACAGGTGTTACGACCACAATCAGAGATTTTTGTAACATGACATTTAATGAACTCGGAATTGATATTGAATGGCAAGGTGAGGGCGTTAACGAAAAAGGTATTGACAAGGCAACGGGAAAAGTAATTGTTGAGGTCGATCCTCGTTACTTCAGACCGACGGAAGTTGATTTGCTGCTCGGTGATTCTTCTAAAGCAAGGGCTCAACTGGGTTGGAAACCAAAATACGATTTGCCTGCGCTCGTTAAGGAAATGGTTCGGGAAGATTTAAAAGAGGCAGAAAAGGAAATGTTCTTGAAAAAAGGCGGATACAAGGTTCTTGTTCCGCAAGAATAGCAGATTTAAACGGCTTTATAAAAAGCCGTTTTTTTTTGTAAAAAACTCTTAACATATATTAAAATTATATAAAATTTTGTCAATTTTTAATTCTTTTGGGTGTTTAATATATTGTGAGGTAGGTCATGCCAATTAGTTTAGATACTCAAAATTCAATATCTTACGGCGCAAAACCAATAAAAATAAGTAATAAAAAAGTTGTTAACGGCGTATATTGGCTTGGTGAAAATTGTACATCCGCCAAGCAAAAATTAATCACAGGCGGTACAGCACTTATGATTCAGCCTGCTATTGATATTAATAATAAAGATGTAGATGAAAAAACACGTAAAACATCTTGTGCGAAAACAATTTCGCGTGCGATTATCGGAACAACTACGGGTGTTCTTATCAGAGAGGCTTGTATCAAAGGAATTGGAGCGTTTACAAAAACAAAAGCGATTGTAAAAGAAGAAATTAAAAAAGCGGCTAAAAAGAACGGTACTAAGGTGAAACCGCTTAATAAAGATATTACATTAAAACCTTGGCAGCAATGTTTGTTACCAAATTCCATGAAAAACAGCCAAAAAGTTGCTGAGATTAAAAAATACAGAGGGGCTTTGGGGACATTTGCCGCTTTGGGAATAATGTTGTTCACAAACTTCTTAATTGATGCTCCCGTAACATCATGGCTTACAAACAATGTATTTTCACCAATGCTTAATAAAGAAAAAGGAGGTAACAAATAATGAAACCTCTTGATTCAGGATTGTTTGACAAAATCAAAACCGCGGCGTTCGGAAAAATGTCTCATGGGCTTGGTTCAATGCTTATTGTAACAAGTGCAATGGGATGGGCTTTGGCCTCTGCCGCTCAAATTTGCGGGATTGCTAAAAACGATAAATATTCTAAAGAAGAAAAGAATTTTCTTGTTAAACAAGAAATTGCCGATGCATCATTAAACATTCTTTCATTCTGTGCTATTACTACTACGTTTAAAAATCTTTCAAGAGGATTGATTGATTCAGGAAAAATAGTTACACCTAAGATTTCGAACTTTTGTAAGAAACAAGGTTTTGATTTAACACAACCAAAAACGAGCATCTCAAAACTTGTAAACGAAAAATTAGAAAATACAATTTCAAATATTCAAAAAGCGAAAGAAACAGGGCTTGGCGATATAAAAGCGTTAAGAAAAGACAGAAATTCATTAAGAGCGTTCAGGAACAGAACACTGATGCCGTTAGAAAGCGGAGCGGAAGTTGTAGGAACGTTGACAGGCGGAATTCTTGCATCGAATGTTATTACTCCGATATGCAGAAATAAAATTGCTGCAGCGTCTGTTAAAAAACAGCAGCAGCCTCAACAAAAACCTTATAAAAACACATATATACCTTGTGTCGGATTGAAGGTTTAAGTGTTATTTTTAATAGTGAATTTACGTAAACGATTTTCTTTCCCGCAAGATTAGGGTCTTGATTTTTTTGAGGCATGGTTTATAATGAGAATGTCAGGAATAAAACAGACCCTGAATCAAGTTCAGGGTGACGGACTGAAACAGCACACGTCATCCTGAATTTATTTCAGGATCTGTATCCTGAGAGTATCAGACAAAGATAAGGAGAAGAAACATGAAAAATTTATTGACCCGAGCAGGGGGGGGGGGCGTTAGGTCTCAACACTAATGAGGACGCGCTTTTAGGTTCTCAGGATTGTGGGGCGTTAGGTGCCAAAGGTAGTCAGGGAGCGGATTTTGCTCTCGAGGATAAGGGAGCGTTAGGTTCCAAAGGTAGTCAAGGAGCGGATTTTGCTCTTGAAAATTTTAATGGGGCATCAAAAACCCGTCATTTAAAGTCCACATTGGATGCGCAACATATTCTACCATGTCATTGCGAGGAGTGCGTCAGCACGACGTCGCAATCTTATGACATAGGATCGCGA
>JAFUZZ010000174.1 GCA_017476325.1 bacterium
GCCTCCGCATGCAGGGTCACACACATCGCGTTCCGCTCTGTGGTTCCCTTTGCATCGCGATGACATGTATAGAGGACAAGTGCGAACGTAGCGGACTCTATTCCAATTCTGCATTGGATGCAGGGGACACTGAATTGTCCTTCTCCCTTGGGGAGAAGGTGCCCGAAGGGCGGATGAGGGGCTTTACCCTCGCGGAAGTACTTATTACCCTTGGCATAATCGGAATAGTCGCAGCACTAACCATTCCGACTTTGATGCAAAAATTTGATGAGCGTGAAACCGTTACCGGTTTAAAAAAGACTTATTCTGTTTTATCTCAAGCCTATGCAAATATTCGATCTAATGAAGGTTTACCTAAATCTTGGGATGTAAATTCCCCTGATGAATTTAGAGATTTGTTTGCAAAATATTTATTAAACAGTAAAAAATGTGATGCCAATTCGGGTCAAGAATGTCAGTCTAATGTTGTTAAAACTTTAAATTCAAGTTCTACAACAGATTATTCAAGAAGGATAGACCATTCGAGCCTCATCTTAAATGACGGTTCAAGTTTGACATTTTACTATAATGCTTCTATTAATCCTCGAAATTGTGATTATTTTGATGACGACGGATATTCAAATTATTGTGATGGCATGGCAATTCATGTTGATGTTAACGGATTTAAAGGTCCAAATGTTTGGGGGCGTGATAGGTTTCAATTTGGAATGACCTCTGATAAAATTCTCCCTTCAGGATTTCCTACATCAAGTTCGTTTAATGATAATTGTAAAAATGGCACAAACAGTACCGGTACAGGTTGTGCCGCATGGGTAATTTATAATGAGAACATGGATTACCTGCACTGCGACGATCTATCTTGGGATGGTAAGCAAAAATGTGATTAGTTTTATGGGGGTATCTTGCCCCCTTTTTATTACTTAAATTTTTACAAAACTTAACCATGCTTTAAAGTTTTCAACGTAAAATGTCGAAATTATTACTACAAAGAGTTTGTTTTTAAAAAGGAATGTAGTATGCAAGATGATTTTCTGACAAGAGTGCAGCAGTATCAGTTCAATACGAATATGGGTTTACCTATGGACGCGTCATTCGGTAACGCTTCAATGTCTATGTTTACCGGCGGAATAAATCCGCAAAACTCTGACATTTGGACTCAGGCTGCAGAATTGGAGGGGCGATACAAAAATCAGTTACAAATCGCGGCAAGTGTTAACCCGTTTGAAACAACCAAAGTCATGAACGATTTTATGAACGAGGCTCTTGATTTATTGTTCTCTTCACTAAATCAGAAACAAAATCCTAAGGTTGGAACATCAAGTTCTTATTCCGCACCATCTTCTGCTTCATCCGCAACGAATTCGGCAGAAACAAATACGCCTGTATCAAAGGAAGGTGGTTCAAACGTTTCTGCAAATTCTGTAAGTACGCCTGAAAGTTCAAAAACAACATCGACTCAAGGCGGTTCCGAAACTCAGAGTGAAACAACCGTCAGAGATTCCGGAGACAAAGCCGGCAAAAACGTAAAATTATCAGATACGGCTAAAAAATACATCTCAGAAATAGACACCAAGCTTGACGGAGAAAATAAGGTTGCCGCTCAGGAACCTTTAACAAAAGCACTTAACGATAAATCTTTA
>JAFUZZ010000175.1 GCA_017476325.1 bacterium
CTCTGCCGACGAAAATGTGCCGGTGGCACATTTGAGGAGAGGGAACCAAGGACCTTGAAAAACGATAGTTTTTCAATAGAACTTGTGTTCAATTCCAAGATTTTTAAATATAAAAAATATGCCGCAACTCGGAATTGAACCAAGGACACAGGGATTTTCAGTCCCTTGCTCTACCAACTGAGCTATTGCGGCATATTTTTCTTTCTTTACTTCTTTATATTAACAACAAAAAAATAATTAGTCAACCCCCATGATGGGAACCAATAGAAATCGCCTTTTTATTTTTTTATTTCTGTTTTTAATTTCTTTATTTTTGATTTTAATTCATTATCTACGCGGATTTTCTGCTTTATTTGTTCATAACCGTATAGCATTGTCGGGTGCTTTTTGTTAAAATATTCGGCAATTTCTTCATAACTTAAATTTAAAATTTCTCTGATTAAATATATTGCTATTTGTCGCGGAATCGTTATGCTTTGGCTTCGTGCACTGCTTTTTAAATCCTCTTCGGTAACTTTATATTCGTCACAAACTTTATTAACAATATCTGTCAGGTGAATAGTTTTTTTCTTTTCTTCTAATTTTAGTACATGCTTGGTTGTTTCAATATTCGGTTCAAGTTCTTTTATTGTTGCATAAGCACAAATTTTATTAAACGCACCCTCAAGTTCTCTTACATTCTTCTTGAAATTTTTGGCGATAAGTTCTAAAACCTCGTTGGAAAATTTAACCTCAACATTGTCGGCAAGATTTTTTAATATTGCTAATCGCGTTTCATATTCAGGAGGCATTAAATCTACAACCAGTCCGCAGCTAAATCTGCTTGAAAGCCTTTCCGGTAACGACGGAATATCCTCCGGCTTTCTGTCTGACGTAATTACAATTTGTTTATTCTTGTTGTACAAACTGTCAAAAGTATGGAAAACTTCCTCCATTGTTCGTTCTTTTGATTCGATAAATTGGATATCATCAAGTAGCAAAACATCTACATTTCTGTATTTTTGGCGAAAACGATTCATTCTCTCATTAATGTCTCCGCCTTTTCTAAGGTTATCTGTAAGGTCGTTTGTAAAATCCTCGGTTTTTATATATTTTACCCTAAGTTTTGGAGAATTGAATAAAATATAATGTCCGATTGCTTGCATAAGGTGCGTTTTGCCCAATCCTGATGCTCCGTATATAAATAGAGGATTATACCCCTTTTTAGCCGGTGCCGGATTTTTTGCCACTGCCATCGCTGCAGCCTGTGCAAATTCATTGTTTGAACCAACGACAAAATTTTCAAATTTATATTTTAAATTAAGATTGGAAAATGATTGCATTTGAGAAAGATTGCTGATTTTATTTTCTTCATCTTTTTGAGCACGTTTTGCTTGACGTTCTTTTTCTTTTTTAATTTTTTTTGCCAAATTTTCATCCAACAAAATTTCAAACTCAACGTCTTTCCCAAATATTTTTTTAAACGCTGTTAAAAAATCTTCGCGATTGTTTTTTGTTAAAAGGTTAACTGCGAGCGAATGACCCGAAAGCAGAGTAAAACAGTTGTTTTCAAAACCTATCGGTTCTAAAGGTTCTACCCACATCATAGAACTTTCCGAAATACTTTCAGAAAGTTCTTGTTTTACTTTTTGCCAAATTTCCGCAACTTCTTGAATATCCATCTATTTTTTTTGCCTTTTTGCTGCAGTTGTAACGAGTCCCAAAAACAACGGATGCGGATTTTCAGGACGTGATTTGAATTCCGGATGGAACTGAGATGCCACAAACCAATCAAGATTTGGCAATTCAACAATCTCGGCAAGCATGCCGTCAGGTGACATTCCTGAGAAAATCAGTCCCGCTTTTTCAAGTTGTTCCAAATACTCATGGTTAACTTCGTATCTGTGTCTGTGACGTTCAAAAATAATATCTTGACCGTACGCTTTATGAGCAACAGAACCTTTTTTTAGGTGACATTCATATTTTCCAAGACGCATTGTTCCTCCGTAGCCCTGAACATTTTTTTGTTCTTGCATAAGGTCAATTACAGGATTTTTAGCGTTTTCGTCAAATTCTTTTGAGTTTGCACCATCCAGTTTGACAATATTTCTTGCATATTCGATTACCGCACACTGCATGCCCAAACAAAGTCCTAAAAACGGAAGATTGTTTTCTCTTGCATATCTTATAACGTTGAGTTTTCCCTCAATGCCTCTGACTCCAAAACCACCCGGAACAACTACGGCATCAAGCTCTTTCATCAATTCTTTGCATTTTTCATAATTTACGCAATCTTCGGAATTAATCCATTCAATATTTATTTTTGCTTCGTTTGCATATCCTGCGTGTTTTAGAGACTCAACAACGGAGATATATGCGTCTGAAAGTTTTGTATATTTTCCGGCAATGGCTATTGTAAGTTCTTTTTTAGGGTTGTTAATTCTTTCAACCAGAGCGTTCCAGGATTTTAAATCCGCTTTTTTGTAGCATGTTTGGAGCATATTCAAAACAACTCCTGCGATATTTTGATCCTCAAGTGCCAAAGGTACTTCATAGATGCTTTTCATATCGCGGCATTCTATTACGGCGTCTTTTGGAACGGAACAGAACAGAGCGAGTTTATCTTTTTCTTCTTTCGGAATAGGGTGAGATGTTCTACAAACCAAAATGTCAGGCTGTATGCCGTAACTTCTCAATACATTTACACTGTGTTGTGACGGTTTAGTTTTTAATTCTCCCGATGTTTCAAGGTATGGCAAAAGCGTACAGTGAACAGATATTGCGTTACCGATACCGACTTCGGATTTAAATTGCCTTATTGCTTCAATAAATGGCAAACTTTCGATATCTCCGATTGTACCGCCTATTTCTATAATTAAAAAATCAGGGTTAAATTGTGTTGTTGCTTTATTAATTCTTGATTTAATTTCGTTTGTAATATGAGGAATTGTTTGAACGGTTGCGCCTAAGTATTCTCCTTTTCGTTCTTTGTTAATGACAGTTTGATAGACGCTTCCCGATGTTACGTTGTTAATTTGTCCAAAATCTGCGTTGATAAAACGTTCGTAGTGTCCCAAATCCAAATCTGTTTCCGCACCATCGTCAGTCACAAAGACTTCTCCGTGTTGGAACGGACTCATTGTTCCCGGATCTACATTGATATATGGGTCGAATTTCTGTATTGCAACGGAAAACCCTCTTGCGCGCAACAATTTACCTAAAGACGCGCCAATAATACCTTTGCCGAGAGAACTTACCACTCCGCCTGTTATGAATATATATTTTGTCATACTTTCTATACTTTCTTAATCTTAAATTTATTTTGTATTAATTTATTTTTGGAACTTTAAAGAAACCGTTTTCTTCTTCAGGGGCATTTTGTAAAAGAGCCTCTCTTGAAACTTCGTTGATAACTTTATCTTCTCTCATAACGTTTACTATATCAAAAGCATGAGCCATCGGTTTAACATTTGTGGTATCAACTTCGTTCATTTGTTCAACATATTTTAACACATCGCCAAGTTGTTTAGTAAATTTTTCTTTTTCAGCGTCTGTAAGTTATAATCTTGCAAGTTTTGCAACGTGTTCCACATCTTTTACGGTAATCATTTTTTGTTCCTTTCAGCCATTTTTCATGAATATATCACAAAAAAAGTTTTTATGCTAGAATAATTAAAAATTTTTAAGATTAATAAGGAGAAAATTTAATGGCAAAAGAATGTAGTTTCGATATTGTTTCTGAGTTTGACAAACAAGAATTGGTTAATGCGATTGATCAGGTTAAAAGAGAGCTGACATCACGATTTGATTTAAAGAATACAAATTCTGAGGTTAATTTAGAGGCAGATAAGTCCATAACCATTACAACAAGTGATGATATGAAATTGAGAAACATTTTGGATATATTGCAATCAAAGATGGTTAAGAGGAATTTAAGTATCAAAATTTTGGATGCACAGCCTGTAGAAAATGCGCTTGGCGGCAATGTAAGGCAAATTTTTAATTTAAAAAAGGGATTGACCCAAGAGTTATCGAAAAAAATAGTTGCTGACATAAAGGCATCAAAAATTAAGGTACAGGCATCAATTCAAGGTGAACAGGTTAGGGTTTCGGGAAAAGACAAGGACGATTTACAAGCTGTTATCAAAATGCTGCGTGATAATGCGGATAAATATGATTATCCGTTACAGTTTACCAATTACAGATAGCGATGTATAAATTTTCTGTTGGTCCCATCATGCAGGGTTGAAGTTTTTTGAAACATGGATTATAATGATAATGTTAATATAAAAAACGGAAGTTATAAACATGAAAAATTTATTCACCCGAGCAGGGGGGGGGCGTTAGGTTCCAAAAGTAGTCAGGGAGCGGATTTTGCTCTCGAGGA
>JAFUZZ010000176.1 GCA_017476325.1 bacterium
ACCTAGTGTCCCCTTATCCTCGAGAGCAAAATCCGCGTCCTTACTACCTTTGGAACCTAACGCCCCACAATTCTGAGAACCTAAATCCGCGTCCTCACTACCTTTGAGACCTAACGCCCCCCCCCCCTAATCGGGTTAAAAAGTTGTTCATAAATTTATCCACCAATTTGTTGGTTACATTATCATTATATAACATGTTTGAAAAAACTTCAACCCCTTGGTTTTAATTTGTTTTTAAAAAATTACAATAAAAATCGAGGATGACATTTAAGCCATCCTCCTTTTTTATTTTATTTGATATTTGAGAAATTCCAAGCATCGAAGGTTGGTTTTTCTGATATATCCATTTGGCGTTTTTCCCCTCCGGCAGATTCGCCACTGTGTGCAATCGGATTATATAATCTGTTGTAATATTCAATAACCATTCTGTCAGAATTGAAATATGCCTCAGATGTTCTGATTGCTTGACGCATAAGTCTTGCCCATTCTTGTTTGTTATCGTAGTATGTCGGAATGATTTTGTTTTCAATCTTATCCATAATACATTCATGATCTTTCCAGTGTCTTTCTTCCCATGACATTTCATCGTCAAGACCTTCATATTCAACAGTATAACCGTTAATACCATCGAACGTTCCCTCAACTGTCCATCCGTCAAAGATTGACAAGTGCAGTGCACCGTTCATGTTTGCGGACATACCTGATGTACCTGATGCCTCAAATGGTCTTAGCGGCGTGTTTAACCAAATATCAGATCCGCGTTTAAGTTTTGCACTCAATGAAAGTTCATAACCCGTAAGAACTACTACGTTCTTTAATGAATGAGAAAGTTTAAGGATTTTGTTAAACATTTCTCTTCCCATAGCATCATCAGGGTGGAACTTACCTGCGAAGACAATTTGAATTTTGTTGTCGTTCAAAAGCTTCGTAATACGTTCTTTGTCCATCAAAATCAACCAGGCACGTTTGTAATCCGCAAAACGTCTTGCCCAAGTGATTGTTAATACGTCAGGATCAAATCTCTTACCTGCGTGATCGGCAATATATCTGAATAACTCTTTCTTCATTTCGCGTTTAGCATCAAGAAGTTTTGTATAGTCTTTAGAATCCTTTGTTGCGGTAATTCTTTTGTCTTGCCAGTAGTGAACGTTTACTGCGTTTGTGATTGCTCTGATAGGACATCTGCCGTCAACCCATTCCCACATTCTGTTTGCAACAAGACCATGAAGTTGAGAAACTGCATTGGCAATACGGCTCATTCTTAATGCGGCAACGGTAAGAGAGAAGTTTTCTCCGCCAAGTTCTATAGCCTTGTCTCTCGGACAACCGGCAAAGAATCCGCCTTGCATTAATGTATCAATCCAGTGAACTTCGTTACCTGCTGCAACCGGAGTGTGTGTCGTAAATACGGTTTTCTTTTTAACTTTATCTAAGTCGTAATTATACTGTCTTAGAAGTTCAAATGCTGCAGGAAGAGCATGCCCTTCGTTCATGTGAATTACGTCGAATTTGTATCTTAGTTTTTGCAAAATCTTGATACCACCGATACCTAAAACAGTTTCTTGTGCAATTCTTATTCTTTCATCTCCGTCATAAAGTCTGTGTGAGATTTTTCTTGCCCATTCACTGTTACCATCAATATCAGTTGTTAAAAGATATACAGGGCAAGCCCCGAACAATTCGGGCTCAACTTTGTACGCTTTAACTTTAACTTTTTCTCCGAATGTTTCAACTTCTGTGTAAACATCCAAATCTGTTAAGAAATCGTAATATTTTCTGATATAAGCAACTTCAACATGCCCTTCGTGATCAAGACGTTGGTCGTAATAACCGTAAGACCAAAGCATGGTTACTCCGACAATCGGAAGTTGTAAATATCCTGCAGATTGCATGTGAGAACCTGCCAAAAATCCAAGACCGCCAGAGTATGTACTCAAAGATTGGTCTAATGCGATTTCCATTGAAAAATACGCTACATTTGGTAATGCCATAAATTCTTTCCTTTTCTGTCTAACTATCCCTTTAAACAATTTTTGTTTAATTTTATTATATCACAAAATTTTTATTATGGCTAATGGTTCACGTTACTTAATATTTTTTATATTTTTATTATTTTGTTGCATGACCTTACTCCTCTAATTAGGAACGACAAATATATTTAAAATATTTTTCGTGTATAATGTTTATATGAAAAAAACGGGAATTGTTTATAATCCTATAGTTAAAAACGCCGTTGAAGTTTTGTCAGTGACGGAAACTTTGCTTGATGAAAACACTTTGGATTACAAAAAAATGAGTATTGATTCAATGTCTGAAGATGTTGATTTCGTTTTTGTAATCGGCGGGGACGGAACATTATTAAAAACGGCACGGTTCTATGCACAGTACGGGATTCCTGTTTTTGGTATAAATTTAGGGCGGCTCGGATTTTTGGCTCAGGCCGGTAAAGATGAACTTAAAGAAGTCATTTATGCCTACAAGAAAAATAAGTTTATAATTGAAGATAGAATTATGTTAACTGATGACAAAGGAACTTTAGCATTAAATGATTTTGTAATTAAAGGTTCATCCGTTGCAAGAACATCACGTTTTAATTTGAGTATTAATTCAAAGTTTATTTGTGATTATTTGGCGGATGGATTAATTATATCCACTCCGACGGGTTCAACCGCATACGGACTTGCCGCGGGGGGTCCCGTTTTGGCTCCGAAACTTGATGCCGTTGCGATTGTCCCGATTTGTCCTCATACTTTAAACGCAAGACCTATTGTTGTTCCGGCAGGTGAAAAAATAACTGTATCAACCTGTGATTCTTGTCCTGTTGTGATTGTTTCCACTGACGGTCAAAATATGAGGGAAGAAAAAGGTAAGGTTAATATTTTTAAATCTGAATATTGTGCAAAACTTGCGTTACTTGATGAGGATTTTTATTCTGTTTTGAGAAGAAAACTAAATTGGGGAGTAGGTCCCAGAGCATGTTAAAAAGACTTTATCTTAAAAATTACATACTTATTGATGAACTTGATGTCGAATTTGATGACGGATTAAACGTCATTACCGGAGAAACGGGTGCCGGTAAAAGTATTATGATTAACGCTATTGACATTGTCTTTTCCCCAAGGGTCAGCAAAGAAGTTATTAAAAAAGACAGGGCAACTATTGAATTAACAATAAGCAGTGAAACATTATCCGAGTTTTTGCGTGAAAATGATATTGATGACATTGGTGAAGAAATTGTTATTTCAAAGGAAATTTCTCAAAGTGCCGTAAAAACACGAATAAACGGGACTTTGGTTACGCAGGATGTTGTCGCCGCTTTGCGCGAAAAAATCTTGGATATTCATTCTCAACATCAAACGTATCAACTTTTGATGCCAAAATCTCATATTAAATTTCTGGATAATTATTCTCACGATATTTATGGGGAGTTGTTGTGTGAATATCGAAAATTATACGAAGAATATAAAATGTTGTGTTCAGAATTAGAACGGGCAAAAGACGCGGCAAATGTAACAGAAAACCAAATTGAATTTTTAAAATTTCAAATTAATGAAATAGAACAAGCCAACATCGAGGACGAAAATGAATATGATAATTTGCGGGAGGAACTTTCTGTTTTAGAAAATGCGGAACGTTTAAAAGAACTTGCATATTCTTCTCATTGGGCATTATCCGGTGACGATAATTCAATTATGGAAACTTTATCAAAAATCCGTTCAAATCTTTCAAAAGCCGTTAGCATGGATAAAAATATTACTGATATTGAGGAGAGTTTTATCAATGCCGTTGATATGATGCAGGAAGTATCTTCCGACCTTGAACGTTATGCGCTTAGAGTGGAAAATGATACTCAGCGTTTGGACGAAATACAAGAAAGATTATTTGTTTTGGACAAATTGCGCAGAAAATACGGTTCAACATTGTTTGACGTTTTGACAACTTACGAAAACCTAAAAACAGAATTTGAGCAAATCGAATTTTCATCAAAAAATATCGAAGAATTAGAAATAAAAATCAGCAAAAACCTAAAAGAATTAAACAGCAAGGCTGATAAGTTATCGCAATATCGCAGGAATTCCGATCTTGGAGAAAAAATCGTACAAGAATTGACTTTACTGGATTTGCCAAAAGTCAGATTTGAAGTTTCGGTTGAGGATGCTCCTTTATCCAAAGACGGTAAAGATAAAGTGGAATTTTTAATCTCAACAAATGTTTCGGAAGATTTAAAATCGTTGTCCAAAGTTGCCTCAGGCGGTGAAATTTCGCGTGTAATGCTTGCGATAAAAAGTATTTTAGCTAATAGTGATGATATAGACACTGTTATATTTGATGAAATTGATACGGGAATTTCAGGAAAAGCCTCACAAAGCGTTGCCGATGAACTTGAAAAACTCTCAAAATCGCATCAAATTATTGTGATTACGCACCAACCAATAATAGCCTCAAAATCTGACAGACATTTTCATGTTAAAAAATCTCAAAGTGAGCAGACTCAAATCGAAGTTAACGTTTTAACTTTAGAGGAAAAAATAAATGCCATTGCGGAATTGGCATCCGGAGAAGTTACGGAACAATCTCTTACATTTGCCCGCTCGTTAATTAAATCTTAAATTTTTGGGGTTGACAATGTGTACACATTGTGGTATAATAAATGTATGGATTATAAATATGAGATATTTAAAATCAGAGGTAAAAAATTCGTAGTAAAATTAGAAAGAAATCCTGTAACTAAAGAATTTGAATATCACATGTATATAAGGCATTTAATTACCCCACAACAAGCAATAGCAGCATATTTTTTAAAATCTAATGAGGTTTTTAATGAAAAATATAATAGGTATGAATTATATAGTGAAAAGTTAAATATAACGGTTTATTATACATATTTAAAAAAAGAATATATTTTATTGATAACTGCATTTTATCAAGGAAAGGAGTAAAATGGCAAATAAAGTTCATATTCCAAATATAGGAATTGCCGAAGTATCTGAGTATATTCCGACAAAACAGGAAGAGATTTTAATCTCAGAATTTGAAACTCAAGCAGAGAGTGATATTGCAAAAAAATTACAGAAAAAAAATATTCATTTTCGATGGTCTGAATTCGAAATAACAAGGGCTAAAAAAATTGCAGCCCAATTAGGTTTACCATATCAAACATATATTAAGTCTTTGTTAAAACAAGGTATGGATAAAGACGAAAAAAAACTTCGACAAATGTAATTTTAAAATCTTTAACATTTGCCCGTTCGTTGGTGGAATAAATAATACTTTCCGACAATGAAAAACTCTCATTCCCGTTTTAAATTATGTTTAAAAGAGAGGGTTTAATTTATGAGATATTGGGTAGTATTTTTGGTATATGTAGTGTTTGTGATGTCTTATGTTACTTATGCGGCGCAAGGATGCAGTAAGACAGAAGATGGTATCGTAACAGGAGCGGCTTGTTCTATTAAGGATTTACCAAAAAATGAAGATGTAAAAACAGAACAAGATAAAAAGGTTAACGATGAGGGGAAAAAAGAACAACCAAAAAAAATTAAAAAAAATTTAAAAAAATAGGGCGATTTGAGTCACCCTATTTTTGGTTTTAATCACATTTTGTTTTACCGTTCCAGGAAAGTTCATCCGCACAATGTAAGTAATCTAAATTTTCTTTATATAAAACCCATCCTGTACAATGCCATCCTTCCCCTGATGTTGGATTACAGGATGCCCATTCTGATGTAGAAGGATCTGTTCCAACCCCTCCTCCATTAAATTTTCCATCGCCTATATAACCGATGTGAAATATATCTCTACCAAGAGTATTTGGTCCTTTCTTTCCGTTTAAATCAATATAAATAGCAATACTATCGGTGCCGGGTCTGATTGTTGCAACACTTCCATCTGTTAAAACAAGTCGGGGCAATTCGTTGAATGGTAAATTCGATAGAGGATACACTTCACCTTTTAACACGTTAAATTGTTTAATTGGATATGCGTCACATTCTGAATTTTCGCAGATTGTGGAAAATTTTAGATGAGGAGATAGATACTCTACAACTTTATTAGCACTTTCTATATCGTCTGGGACAAGATTCCAATCTGATAATTTTCCGTTTTCCAGAACTGCCATGTCAATGGCATCTTGAAAAACTTTAACATTTTTCTTTAGTCCGGTAACAATTTCTTTATCGTTAGTTTTTTGCATTAATGTCGGTATTGTTAACGCTGCAACAACTCCGATTATACCGAGAGTGATGAGAACTTCAGCCAACGTAAAGCCCCTGAGGGGCACCAAAAGAGACCGCCTATTTCGCAAATTTTTGACGTAAGATATTAACACTAAAGCATGATGTTTCCAATCAAAAATTTGCCGGCGGTGCAGGAGCGCACCAATAAAAGAGAGTCCGCTACGT
>JAFUZZ010000018.1 GCA_017476325.1 bacterium
AGGGTATCTTTCGCGTTTAATGCGGACTTTAAATGACGGTCATTAACAGATTCTGAACCCGCCTTCGGCGTTTCAGAATGACGGGTTTTTGATGCCCCATTAAAATTTTCAAGAGCAAAATCCGCGTCTTTGCTAAGATTGGAACCTAACGCCCCACAATTCTTAGAACCTAAATCCACGTCCTCACTGATGTTGAGACCTAACGCCCCCTTGTCCTCGAGAGCAAAATCCGCTCCCTGACTACTCTTAAGGCTTATGCCCCCATTTCCTCGAGAACCTAAATCCGCGTCATTATTAACTTTGGAACCTAACGCCCCCCCCCCCTGCTCGGGTGAATAAATTGTTCATAAGTTTTTCTCCTTTGTTTTCTGATAACAACTATCATTATAAACCATGTTTTAAAAAAATCAAGCCACTTTGCAAAATCTAAAATCCTTCATTTTAACTTATGCAGCTTTTTGAGATTTTTCAGCGTTCTTTTTATCCATAACCTCTGTCATCTTACCTGCAAGAGGAGTTGAAAGCAATGGAACAATAGTTCTTTTGATTAACGCTGTAGTCGCAATGGCTGTTGTCAAAATTCCTAATCCTTTTATAAAAGGTGCTTTTGTAGTTTTTGATACAGTTCCTGCTATTGATTGAACATCAAGTTTGCTTCCGTCAACACCCATTTCTTTTAGTTTATCGGCGTTTCTTGCAATAGAATCAACAACTTTTTTTGTGATATTTGTGTCACTTAAAACATTCTTTGTATAGTGTTCTTTAATTTTTGGAGCAATTACCTTGTCAACAAGGATTTTACCAACAATGGTTTGACCGCCAACCATTAAGATTCCGTTCATCAAATCCATAGATGCAACAAATTTTCTTTTTTCTTCAGGGATTTTTTTGTTGTTCAAACTTTGTGTTGTATATAGGTAACAACCAACTGCATCTTTTGAAACAATAGAGAATAACAACATATTTGTCGCAAATTTAGCAGGATCTTTCTTTGCAAGTTCCATACCTTTTTGGATTGGTTTTAACTGTGCAGTTTTATCAAGAACCTTGCCAGCACCTGTAGCAACCGTATTAACAACTTTTCCAATACCGTTAACGTTCATTATTTGTTACCTCCTTGTTGTTCAGGTGCTTTGTCTGATTTTAATAAACCTGGGAAGAATGTTTCTACAAATCTTGGATAAACCCAGTTTAAAGCCGTACAAGTCAAAACCGTTACAGGAATATTGATGAATGGCAATGCGTATTTCTTCAAAGTTCCAAAATCTGTTCCGATTTCTTTAATTACTTTTTTTGCAACCGCTCTTAATTCATCTTGGCTTTTTCCTGCCATTTCTTTCACATTCTTAACATTAAATTTATCTAAGAAAGTTTTTAATTGTTTTTCGTTACCCAAGTTTGGAATGTTATCAGCAACTTGTTTGCCGTTTACAAAGATTTTTCCTGCTTCGGCTTTAATGTTTTCAGGAGCTTCTGTCATCAAAGTTTCAAAAAGCTGTTGTCTTGATGCTTTAACTGTCTCTGTATATTTTGCCAAAGCATTTTTAACGGCTTCTTTTGAGTTTCCTGTTTCTCCGTATTGTTTAAGAAAATCTGCTGTTTTACCTTCTTTAACAGCCTTTTTCATTTCTGCTTTAAATTGAGATTTCAAGTAGCTTTCGTTAGGATTCATTCTCAAATCAAGAGATTTAATATAACCTTCATTAGCCAATACATCAAGCGCCTTATTGATACCCAAAGTAGCAGCCAAACCACCGCTTACGGCAATACCTGCAGAAATCGGTTGACGAAGAGCAGAATATGCTTTATCTTTTTCACTTTTTTTAGAAAAAGGGTTTTTCCAAATCATCAAAGGTGCCAATGTTGTTGTAAAAATGGCGTTTATAACTTGGTTTTGAACTTCACCGTCATGATCGCTTAAAAATTTATTGATTTTTTTAAGTCCTTTAGGTAATTCATTGTTTACTTCATTTGCCGCATCTTCAGCAATAATTTTACTTACGTTTTTAATTACATCATCAGCCGCAGATTTAATCGCTTTGTTTACGGCATTTGCCTTGCCGCCGCCAAAACTTGTGTGATTTAAACCCTGAATACCGTTCATGATAAACCTCTTTCAACCTTACATATATAAAAAAACATTTGAGGTTCAATAATTGCCATGTTTTTAGCAGGTTTGTAAAGAAATGTTAATATAAAAATATCAGGTAAAAATAAATACTCCGGATTTTTAATGCCCAAAAATCCAAAATAAAATGAAAAAAGATTTTACCGTTAAAATATATAAAAAGGCGCTTTATTTTGATGTATAGAACTTTTGCTTTTCAAAAACATCCGCGGTCAAAATACTGTTGTAAAAATTTCTTGTAGGTATTGTTTGATATCTTACCGTTTTGCGCGGAGGTGCTGTTAATTTTTTCCAAAATTCTTTAATTTGCATGGACTCTTATACCTTTTTAACCTTACGTAAGATATTTAATCATATATTAAGAAATATTAAATCATATTTTAGGTGGATATTTTAAAGATTACATCTTAACCTGAGTAATTACACCGTGCAGCTTGTGGTACGGAAGTTTATAAAAACTTACGAAAGACGGAGTAATTTTTTTAATCAAAGCAAAAATATGCCAGAAGAAATTGTTTGTTTCAATTTCTTCAACGCCGTAGAAAATACCTTTTGCATCAATATCCAAAGCCTTCAAAACTTTTTCCAATTTAAGAACATCCATATATCCGACTTCAATTTTTAAAATTCTTAAACCCAGAGCAACCTGTGTTAAATCGTAATGGAGTCCGAACGGTTCGTTGGCTTTGTTAATTTGTACAAAAATATTATCTTTGTACAAAATATTATTAACAAACAATGTTTGCACAATATACGGAGGAACTCTATCCACACCGCGGGCAAAAAACAATGCGGTTCCGTCCAATTTTGTTAAAACCGGATAAATTTCGTTATATTTTGTCAAAAACTCCTCTTTGTCCATCAGAGTAATAGCTTTAAACATAGCTTTTTGCCCGTTTACATAAAGCATTATCAAACAGAAAGGAATTGTTGCTATAAACAGAGCCCAATAAGCACCTTGAGGAATTTTTGTGAGTGCAGATAAGAAATATGTAAAATCTATCACTCCCAAACACAAGGTTACAAGCAAATGAAAATATTTTTTTCTCAAGAAAAATATTGTCGCCATTAACGTAATTGTTATATTGAAAGTTGTTACAAGCGCGAAACCGTATGCGTTAGCAAGTTTTGACGAACTTGGAAAAACCAATATCGTTAAAATTACAAACAATAATAAAAATGCGTTCGCTGTTCCGATATAAATTTGAGAATTTATTTTTTCCGAAGTATAGTCAACTTTAAACATCGGCAAAATTCTTGTGTTTATTGCCTGATAAATTATCGCAAAAGTCCCGCTAATCATTGCTTGTGATGCCGTAATTGCTGCCAATATACACAAAAATAAGAACGGAATATAAAATACAGGGAAAATTGATTTTATCATTGAAAACAGTACATTTGTACATTCAGGATGTCTTAACAAATAGGCGCCTTGTCCCATATAGTTTACGACAAGGGCAAAAAATACAAAATACCATGCCCGAACAATCGGTTTCCGACCCAAATGCCCCATATCCGCATATAGTGCTTCCGCCCCTGTTATACAAAGCAAAACTTGGGATAAAATAAAGAAACTTGCAAACCCCTGATGTTTAAGGAACATTAAACCGTTAATCGGATTGATTGCCTGTAAGACATCGGTTGTTTGATAAATAGATATCAAACCGAAAATGGCAAGAGTTGAAAACCACGTTACCATAATCGGTCCAAAAATCTTTGAAACTTGTTCTGTTCCACGTTTTTGGATATTAAACAGCCACAAAATTATTAACAAGGTCAAAACAACAATTACTAATTGAGGAAGATGTTCATAAATATTGATTACCCTTAACCCCTCAATCGTTGATAAAATACTGATTGACGGTGTTACGACACATTCTCCGATAAGTAATGAAACGGCAAGATATGTAAGGAACGAAAAGAACATTGCGGAACGAGTACTTTTGAGAAGTTTTCTTAAAATCTCGTTAAGGACGATTGTTCCACCTTCGCCCCGTTTACTCAAACTCATTGCAAGCCAGGTATATTGGGTTGTAATAATCAAAAGCAGTGACCAAAAGATTAATGACAAAACCCCGATAACATTTTCCGTCGTGACGGATACCGTCAAAAATATGACAGTCAAAGTATATATCGGACTCGTCCCAATATCCCCAAAAACAAGCCCCATTGCTTGTATTATATTTTTTGGCGTAACTTTTTGTTCGTTCATAATCGTCAAAAGTCTAATACGAACAATATAAAAAGTAAATACTTCATTAAGTGTTTTTAAATTTGTTAAGGAATTAAAAACCGCTACAATTTAATATTAAAAATAAAAATTATAGCGGTATATTTTTAAAATTTAGTCTGCTACACAATAAGTCTGTGTTACCCCTCTATCGACATAATGCGATTGATCTGAACCACAGATTGCATTGTTATCGGTACAAGAACCTGATTTCCAATCGTTATGAGAAGCTTGCGCGCTACCTAAATTGAAATCGAAAACATTATGTTCTCCATCTATCCAATAAACACCTGATGATGGTACAGCAGACTCTCCGCTATGGTTGGTGTATATCTCATTCATTTCGGTTTCTGTTGCTAAATGCATACCCTTTGAGGAACAAACTGTTTTTGCTCTTTCTAAATAATTTGGCAAAGTATAATTCTGCCAAACAAATGTTTCATCGGATTGATCCCCGGAAAAGCCTATGTCAGCAACATATTTATTTCCGACTTTATATGCTGTTGTTTCATTATCTCCTGATTTAATTATTTTTCCTGCAACGCAATCGTTTCCTGATACATTATCTTTAAAAACATTTCCGTCAGAACACTTTGTACATGTACTTAACCCATCGGTTTCCGCGCAATTTATTGTTTTAGAGTCTATACACTCACCATCCGCAAGCAGGTTGCTGTTTGTACATTTTGTACAAGTAGTTCCACTGTATGTATCGCACGTGTTTTCACGTATATCTTTGCAACTGTTTCCGTTGTTTTGGTATCCGTTCTCGCATTGTGAGCATTGTCCGTTATCGTATGCCGTACAGTTATTTATTAGACCGTCAAACAGTTTGTGATATGTAAGAATATATTTTCCGCAATCTAATCCGCCGTCTATTGTTCCGCAATACTCGCTTTCGCCCTG
>JAFUZZ010000177.1 GCA_017476325.1 bacterium
ACGTAGCGGACTCTCTTTTATTGGTGCGCTCCTGCACCGCCGGCAAATTTTTGATTGGAAACATCATGCTTTAGTGTTAATATCTTACGTCAAAAATTTGCGAAATAGGCGGTCTCTTTTGGTGCCCCTCAGGGGCTTTACATTAGCGGAAGTCTTAATTACATTGGGTATCATCGGTGTTGTTGCAGCGCTTACCATTCCGACATTGATGCAAAATCTTGACAGACGCGATAGAGTATCAAAAGTAAAAGCCGCATACAGTCAATTATCTCAAGCCATTGCTATGGCAAGAATTGAGCATGGGGATTTAGACAAATGGTATGGAGTTACTAACGGCGATGTCTTTACTGATGCAAGCGAATATACCAAATATGGTTTATCCGCAACACATTGTGTCGGATATAAATATCTGCTTGACCAATTCAAAACAGTTAAGGTTTGTCCAAATAATTATTGTCTTCCGGGTGATTTGGGTACAGGTGCTGCATCTAATAACAAAATTTACTATACTTTAGACGGTTCTGAACAACAATTAATTTATGGTTCCGGCCAATCTGTAACAGCAAATTTACAAAACGGGATGGCAATAAGAATATATTATGCTAAACAACCTTGTAGTAACAATGGTTATTGTGGAAATGTTGGATTTGATATTAGTGGAAGTAAAAGTCAAAAAATAGTTTGTAAAGATTATTTTGAATTTCCGTTAAGACCTGATAAAGTTGATACTGGTGGGAATATAGATTCTATATCAGGAGTTTGGGGATGTACGAGATATATTATCCAAAATGATAACATGGACTATCTTGATGAGTAAAACTTTAGGGGGCAAAAGATGCCCCCATTTTTATTTTAATTTGCATGTAAAAATTTGTGTGATAATATAATTAAAGGAATTATAAAAATTAACACGAGGAAAAATGCGACAAAGACGTTGGTATGATAAAGATCCGATTTTGAGAGAGGCACTGGAACTCCTTAAAATATCTATAGATGTAGCAAAAGACGAAGAAGCGGAAAACTCTGCGGAAGCCTTCATGCAGCAACTTCAAGATCAAGTTGCGGTTGAAGTTATTGACAGGGTCTATGATATAATTACGGAATTTAAAGATAAAGGTAATCGTTGGTACGATGATGACCCGATTGTTATTAAAGCGGTTGAGTTGTTGAAAGTTGCTCCTAAAAAAACTCAGCGTCGTGCTGCACTCAAACTTCTGCTTGCATTGGAAGAACAGGGGTATGACAGTTCCGAAACGGAAGAAAATGAACAAAATGACAGACGTGCTTAAAGATACACAAAATTTACCCGATTCGCGCGGTGTTGATATTCAAAAAGTCGGAATAAACAATTTGGAGTTTCCTTTGATTGTTCAACGCAAAAACGATTCGGATCAGGTTGTTAATGCAACTGTTCGTGCAACTGTTTCTTTACCGCGACACCATAAAGGTACCCACATGTCCCGTTTTATTGAGGTTTTAAGTTCCTGGAAAAATAAAAACCTTTTGGGTGTTGATATTAAAGGGTGTATTGCCGCAATAATTGAAAAACTTGATGCCAAAAGCGGAGAATTAAAATTTACTTTTAAATATTTTATTGATAAAAAAGCGCCTGTAACGGACTTTGTTTCGCCTATGTGTTATGAATGTTCTTTTAAAGGAATTTTAGACAATTACGGTGAACAAGACGAAAATTATAAATTCATTCTTGGTGTAAAAGTTCCTGTTACAACTCTTTGCCCATGTTCCAAATCAATTTCAAAATACGGTGCACATAACCAAAGAGCATTGATTAGCGTAAAAATTTCTTACGACGAATCTAATCAAATTTGGATTGAAGATTTGGTAAAAATGGTAGAGGACTGCGCATCATGCGAAATTTATTCTCTTTTAAAACGCCCTGACGAAAAATACGTTACGGAGCATGCCTACGAAAATCCAAAGTTTGTTGAAGATATTTTGCGTGATGTCGTTGTTAAATTACGCAAAAATAATGAAATAAAAACTTTTGAAGTTGAATGTGAAGCCCTTGAAAGTATCCACAATCACTCTGCATGGGCTTATCAAAAAGAAGAAAAATAATTTTTATATTTTTTTATTTGTTGTACAATACTTTTGGGGTTACATAAAAAGAGGAAATATTAAAATGAACATTTCACCACTTCAAAAAGAAAGATTACAGTATGAACCAAAACTTCCTGCTTGTCTTAAAAACGGTATCAACTACCTTGAAATGACGGAAGGTGCTGAAACAAATTCCGTTAAAGACTGTGAAGACATAAAAAATTTATTTAAAAATACTTACGGAAAACCAATTATTACTTTTAAAACATCAAATGAAGAAAAACATTCTGATGTAAGAAATGTAGGTGTTATTTTATCGGGCGGACAGGCACCCGGCGGACATAACGTAATAGCCGGACTTTATGATGCTTTGAAACAAGCAAATTCACAAAATAAACTTTACGGTTTCTTAGGCGGCCCGTCAGGAATTATCGACGGAAAATATATTGAATTTACCGATGAATATATTGACGAATACAGAAACACAGGCGGTTTTGATATCATTGGTTCAGGAAGAACTAAATTGGAAACTCAAGAACAGTTTGAAAAATCTCTTGCGGTTTGTAAAAAATTAAATATTAATGCCGTTGTTATTATTGGAGGTGATGATTCAAATACAAACGCTGCCTTACTTGCGGAATGGTTTGTTGCAAACAACGCTGATATTCAGGTTATAGGCTGTCCAAAAACTATTGACGGAGATTTAAAAAATGACCAAATTGAAATCTCTTTTGGGTTTGATACCGCAACAAAAACTTATAGTGAATTAATCGGTAATATTCAAAGAGATGCAAATTCGGCTAAAAAATATTGGCACTTTATTAAAATTATGGGAAGAAGTGCCTCCCACGTTGCTCTTGAAGCAGCATTGCAAACTCAACCGAATATCACATTAATTTCCGAAGAAGTTGAAGAAAAGAAATTATCTTTGAACGATATTGTTACCGATATGTGCGATATTATTGCAAAACGTGCGGAAAACGGCAAAAACTTCGGTATTGTAATTGTTCCTGAGGGGTTAATTGAATTTATTCCTGAAATGAAAACTCTTATTCAAAACTTAAATGATTTACTTTCAGAATTGGAAAAAGATGAAACCTATGCAAAACTTGAAAGAGTAGAAGAAAAATTTGAAGTTATTTCTTCAAAACTTGATAAAGAAAATGTTGAAGTATTTAATTCATTGCCTGCATTGATTAAATCTCAATTATTAATGGATAGAGACCCTCACGGCAACGTTCAGGTTTCAAGAATTGAAACGGAAAAATTGTTAATTGAAATGATTAGAACAAGACTTGCCGAAATGAAAGAGAACGGCAAATATGTCGGAAAATTCTCCGATCAATCTCATTTCTTCGGATATGAAGGCAGATGTGCGTTCCCATCAAATTTCGATGCTGATTATTGCTATTCATTAGGCTACAACGCATTTGCATTGATTAACTTCGGTGCAACAGGTTATTTATCATCAGTAAAAAATCTTACAAAACCTGCCTCAGAATGGATTGCCGGCGGTGTTCCGATTACTATGATGATGAATATGGAAAAAAGACATGGGGAAATGAAACCGGTTATTCAAAAAGCATTGGTTAAACTTGACGGTCCTGTATTTAAAAAACTACAAGACAACAGACAAGACTGGGCGATGAATGACAGATATAAATTCCCTGGTGCAATTCAATATTTTGGACCTTCGAGTGTTTGCGACTTAACGACAGTGACTTTGCAATTAGAACAAGAAAAAATCCTCGCAGGTGTATAAAAAATAATTACAAAAAATAATAATGCGGATGGTTGTAAATAATCATCCGCATTGTTTTTATGCTGTTTAAAAATTTTTAAGCGTCAGTTTCGCTAGCCCCTGCACCTGCTGCTATTCCAAGATCGTTTTTGTTATTTGCGGCTAACTGGTCAATAGAGTTTTTGAGCAATTGTTCTGTCGCAGGTTGTTTTTCCAATCCGTCAGGCTGTTCAATCTTAACTCCCACAGAGAGTCCGCTCTCTTTTGCTTCTTGCATTTTTTCAGACGCTCCTGTTTCATAGACTTGTTGAGTTTCAATACTTTGAGCATCTTTTTTAGCCGTATCGGAAATAGCGGTTGTTCCTTGCGCAACATTTGCCATATCTTTATCCGCAGCAGAGTTTAAAGCAGGATTTGCTTTGTTCATTGCTGCTTGCATCATTGATTCATTAAGAGTATTTTTAACTTGTTCATTTCTGACAGGATTTATTACGCCTAAATTATTCAAATTATTTAATGCTAATTGGTCAATAGCACTTGTAAGCATTTTTTCTGTTGCTTTATTTCTTTCAGGGCTGACAACTGATTCGGTTTTTTTAGCGGCATCTTCATTGTTTTGCGATTGAGAAGTTTCTTGAACTTGTTGAACCTGTTGGGCTTGTTGAGCCTGAAGAGCGGCGTCGCTGCCGGTTGCAGCTTGAGCCATATTAATATCTGAGTATTCGGAATATTCAGAGTAGTCAACTTCATCGCCCCCGCCGGCTTTATTTAATGCGGCTTGCATAATCGCATCACGCGCGCCATCGGTAACTTCGCCTGCCCGATTTTTTTTACCGACTTCTTCTATTCCTTGAACCCTGTCATCCATTTGTAATCCTCCATGCTTTATTCACCATGCTAAATATTTATCGTCTTTTTTTTGTAAAACTTTAATTTTCTTGTATAAAACCAACCAAACAGATGACAAAATTTTTTAAATTTTAAAGCATAATTATTTTGTGAAAAGTTATTATAAAAAATATATTCCATATCTTTTTTTACTTCCTGCGGGAGTAATTCTTGGAGTCTTTTTTTTCATACCTTTTTTTCAAACTATTATTTTAAGTTTTCAAGATTATTCAACAAACATATATTGTCCCGAATTTATTGGGCTGCAAAACTATTTTAAGCTTTTTCATTCTCCGATTTTTTACAAGGTAATGTTTAATACTTTTATGTTTTTAGTTCTTGCCGTTCCGATTTTGGTAATTATGCCTCTTTTTTTGGCGATACTGTTAAATAATAAAATTCGGGGTATAACTTTATATAAGATTTTGATTTATTTGCCGGTAATTGTTTCTATTGTTGTTGCGGCGATTGCTTTCAAATGGCTATATGCGCAAGAGGGAATTTTAAACTATTTTTTGGAAACTATACATCTTCACCCTGTAGGCTGGTTAACGGATACAAGATTTTCTTTAATTTCTGTAGCTTTGGTTACTGTTTGGAAAGGTATCGGATATTATATGATGATTTATCTTGCGGGATTGATGAGTGTACCAAAGGAATTATATGAGGCTTGTGAAATCGACGGAGCATCATCGTGGCAAAAACACTTAACCGTGACAATTCCGCACATTATGCCGACAATAGCCCTGGTATCTACAATAAGTGCAATATCCGCAATGAAGGTTTTTGCGGAAATTTATGTAATGACAAAGGGCGGGCCGTTAAATTCAAGTAAAACCATTGTTTACTATATTTATGAAAGAGCGTTCGAAAATCTTGATTTGGGTTATGCATCGGCTCTGGCGGTTGTTTTACTTATTGTTGTTATGATAATGTCTTTAATAAATATTTTATGCTTTGAGAGAAAGAAATATCAATTATGAAGAAATTAAACATACATTTGGTTTTAATATTTACGTCATTACTGTCAATATTTCCTTTTATTTGGTTAATTTCAACTTCTTTAAAAGGAAATGCGGAAAATATATTTGCATATCCGCCAAAAATTATTCCGTCAGATTTTACATTGCAAAATTATGTCGGAGTGTGGCATCAGGTTGATTTTATGGCGTATTTTATAAACAGTATGATAGTAGCGGGGGCAACTGTTTTATTAAACTTACTTTTATCCGCGCTTGCGGCATATCCGCTTGCAAGGATGGAATTTGCGGGGAAGAAATTTACTTTCTTTGCTGTTCTTGCGACGATTATGATTCCGTTTCAGGCAATAATGCTGCCTGTTTATTTAATAACCTTAAAATTAAACATGGTTGACAGTGTAAACAATTTTATGGGATATTTGGGGTTAATTTTACCTTTTGCGGTAAACGCATTTGGAATATTTTTAATGCGTCAGGCATTTTTGGGTATCCCAAAAGAAATGGAAGAGGCAGCTATAGTTGACGGATGTAATCCGTTTCAAACATTCTTTAAAGTTTTATTACCAATGGTTAAACCCTCACTTGCCGTACTTGCAATTTTTACTTTTATCGGTTCATGGGGTGAATTTTTATGGCCAAGTATTGTTTTAACAAAAGAGAGCATGTATACTTTGCCTGTTGGAGTAAATAATTTACAGGGAATGTTTAGTGCAAATTGGCGCTTTATTGCGGCGGGTTCAATTCTTGCAACAATTCCTATTGTGATTTTCTTTTTGTTTATGCAAAAGTATTTTATTTCCGGAGAAAATGAGGGTGCGGTTAAAGGATAAATATATTAATTTTTGTTAATATAAATTCTATTTTTAGCAATAAATTTTCTTTAGAAGTATTAAATCATTGAAATGAGAATACAATCTATTAATACTAATCAAAATTTATATTTTAATAAACCTGTTTCTTTTGGACTTCATAATCCTCAAGCCGCTTTGGAAAGGGCAAAAACTCTTCAAAGTGAGTATGCAAAACGTGGTATTACATATCTTCTACCATGTGATGTTTGGTCAACAAAAAAGATTATGAAAACTACGGATAGGGCTATACAGGAATATAATGCACTTGAAGATGGGAAGAGTATTAACTCAAAAGCGTTAAATAACATTTTAGCAAAACTTTTACCTGCGAGTATTGCAAATAAAATTAAAATAGGTGATTTTTTTAGTGACTTTGCTAAGTATTTGAAAACACAAGGTCTTTCTGAATTTCAAATATCCTCAGTTTTGAACACATATCAAGGATTTACTATTCCTAATAAAGATAAAACATCTATATTTTTAAAAGATAAATTTAATAAAGCAGACAATAATAATGCTTTTGCACATGAATTAAAACATGCTTTAACTTCAAAAACTACAAATATTGAAGCCAGAGATACTTATAAAATTAATGATGATAAAGTTGTTGAAAAACTTTTTGATGTTTTTCACGTATTAGAAATTGACTATAAAATTGACCGTAATGTATGTAATAGTAATATTGATTTAACTCGTGAAAATTTCCTAAAAAACATTACTTACAAGGGTAAAAATTTTAAAACAAAAGAGGATTTATATTCAAGTTTAGAAGAAAATGTAAATAAGTTGTTTATATCAAATAAACTTGATAAAGTAAAGAATAATAAGTATGTTTATGAATTTCTTCAACACTATGCAAAAGATGAGAAAGAAGCATATTCAACATTAAAAGTTTTACGAGAAGATAAAAACAAACCGATTGGACGCGAACTTGAACAATTTAAATATGAATTTTTTGAAAACTTTTTTAAACAGAAATCTGCTCAATTAAATTAATAAATTCAGGAAAAGATATGTTAATGCAATCAAAATCTTTTATTGATATAGGTTCTTTGCAAAGTAGTCCCGCGATGTAAAGACACATTGCAATTCTGTGGTCTTTATGAGAACTAACTTCAATTCCGCCCGTAAAAGATTGTTTGCCCTCAACAATAAATCCATCGGGCGTTTCTTCAATTACAATTCCTAATTTTTGAATTTCGTTTACTATTGCCGAAATCCTGTCAGATTCTTTTTTTCTTAGTTCTGATGCATCTTTCAAAACGGTTTTCCCATTTGCACACGCACCAAGCAAAGCAAAAAGCGGCAGTTCATCAATGGCATTTGGAATAACTTCACCCTCAATGGTTATTCCTGTAAGATTAGAATAATTAACTTTCAAATCTCCGTATGGTTCGCCATTATTTTCGTTATAATCTAAAATCTCAATATTAGCATTCATATTTTTTAAAATAGATAAAAAACCTGTTCTGGTAGGGTTTAAACCAACGTTTTTGATTATAATTTCGGAATTAGGAATAACCAAACCCGCAGCAATGAAAAAAGCCGCTGAGGAAAAATCTCCAACTACCGAAATATTTTTTGGCGATAAAACGGACTTTTTTATTTTTATTTCGTTCTTATTAACATAAATATCTGCGCCCATATTTTTAAGCATAATTTCTGTGTGGTTACGAGATTTAAAAGGTTCAGAAAAGACAGTTACATCTTCAGCCTGAACACCGGCAAGAAGAACTGCAGATTTAACTTGTGCTGAGGATACAGGAGAAAGATATTTTATTCCGTAAAGATTTTGCCCGTAAAATTTCAGCGGCGCGTATCCGTTATTACTTTTACACTTTGCTCCCATAAGTATAAGCGGGTCAATAATACGTTTCATGGGACGTTTTGAAAGACTTTCATCGCCTATTAAAATTGAATTAAAATTTTGTCCGGCAAGAACGCCGCTCATCATACGCATGCATGTTCCTGAGTTGTTGCAATTTAGAATATTTTGAGGGGCAAGCAAGCCATTATTTTTAAGTTTTATATGTGTTTCAGAAACAAATTCCGTGTCAATTCCCAAATTTTTAACTACACCAAGAGTGCTTAGACAATCTTGTGAAAGGCAAAAATTTTTAATTTCAAAACTTCCTTGTGCAAGTGTTGAAAGAATAAGTGCCCGTTGAGAAATTGATTTGTCCGACGGTATTGTAATAGTTCCTTTTAGCATATTTTTATTATAACAAAAATAAGAATAAGGGCTTAAAGTTTTTGAAAAATAGTTTATAATGATAATGTCAAGAAAAAAACAGATTCCGATGTCTAACGACGACAGGCTCACACAAAAAATTTAAGATTATAAAATAAATTCAGAATGACAAATTTTTTGGTTCGCTTTGTCACAAGTTAGGAATGACGGCGACTTGTCATCCTGAACTTGTTTCAGGATCTGTATCTTGAACGTATTAGACAAAACCAAAAGGAGAAGAAACATGAGAA
>JAFUZZ010000178.1 GCA_017476325.1 bacterium
ACGTAGCGGACTCTCTTTTATTGGTGCGCTCCTGCACCGCCGGCAAATTTTTGATTGGAAACATCATGCTTTAGTGTTAATATCTTACGTCAAAAATTTGCGAAATAGGCGGTCTCTTTTGCTCCCCCTCAGGGGCTTTACTTTGGCAGAAGTCTTAATCACCCTCGGTATAATCGGTGTTGTTGCGGCACTTACAATCCCTACATTAATGCAAAAAACAAACGAAAAAGAACTTATTTCAGGAGCAAAAAAAGCCTATAATATGCTATCAAATGCGTATGCTTTGGCTCAGGCAGAACATGGCAGTCCAACATCTTGGAATCCCGTTGGTGATGCTTCACCCGGCGAAGCTGATTGGTATTATGGCAGTCAATATCTTCTTGAAAACCTAAAGGTTATTAAGTCTTACGGAAATACGAATAATGTTCCTAATTGCTTTGCCAATTCCTATGCACACGCTTCTTCAAGTACAGAAAGTGAACTTTTTGATAACGCGGATTGGGATGTATATTCTTTGTCTGACGGTTCTTGTATTGCCTTGTATAATTGTTCTTGGGACAGAAGTCCTGTATATATTGATATTAATGGCAATAAAGGACCTAATGAACAAGGTAAAGATTTGTTTGAAATGAATTTGGACCCTGAGAGCGGTAAAATCACTCCATCGTACGAAAATGCAAACCTTGCGGATTTTGGCTGCAGTGAACACAGAACTAATTGCATCTTCCACATCTTGAAGAACGATAACATGAGTTATTTAGACAATTAGTCCGTAAAATATATTCGAGGGTGATATAAGTCAACGAGATTGCCGCGCCGACAAGTCGGCTTGCAATGACAAACTACTTTTTAGTCACCCTCGTTTATTATCAAAACTTTAACTTTCTTTCATTTTGTTGATTGTATTTGTTGTAGATTTACCCTCAACAAATGTTATAAATTTAACCGCAATGTTATTCTTTTTCATAATGTCTGCTTCGGGCAATGTTTCCATTGTGTAATCAGCACCTTTTGTATAAACATCGGGTTTAATTTCGTCCAACAAATTTCGAGGAGAAGTCTCATCAAACATAACGACAAAATCCACACAGGATAGGGCACATAGAATTTCCGCTCTGTCGTTTTCGTTGTTTATCGGTCGATTTTCTCCTTTAATCAGTTTTACCGATTTATCAGAGTTTAGCAATACTACGGAGTAATCTGCGCACTTTTTTGTTTCTTGCAAATATCTGACATGTCCCACATGCAAAATATCAAAACATCCGTTCGTTGCTACAACAGTTTTTCCCTGCATTTGTAAATCACTAACCAATTTTTTAATTTCACTTCTGTTTATTAATTTACCCAAAATAAACATCCTCCTCTTACTTTTCTAATTTATCATAAAAGATTTTTATAGTATAATTTTTTTATGGAAAAGAAAGTTATTACAACAAATCGGAAAGCGTACCATGAATATACCGTTTTTGAAAAATACGTGGCGGGAATGGTATTAACGGGTACTGAAATAAAATCAATTCGTAAAGGTGCGGTAAACCTCAAAGACGGGTTCGCCAAAATTGAGCATGGGGAAGTGTTTTTATACTGCGTAAATATTTCACCTTACGAACAGGGCAACCGCAATAATCACGAGCCCGAACGCGTAAGAAAACTACTTTTGAACAAAAAAGAAATTTTAAAAATGCTTGGCAAAATTAAAAAAGAAAACTATACAATAGTTCCTTTGGAATTATTTTTGACAAAAGGTTACGCAAAACTTGAAATCGGACTTGCAAAAGGTAAAAAACTCCACGACAAACGAGAAGATATAGCAAAAAAATCTCAACAACGGGATATGCAGCGCGCTATGCGAAATCGCTAAGGCTTTTGCGGCTTTTTATTTTCAAAATAAATTAAAAGTTTTGTAAACAATTCGCATCACAAAAATTTCTTTGATAAAATTAAATTATGGCAGACGATAAAGTTATAAATCTCTTTCAGAAAAAAAATAACCCTGATTTTGCGGGATACAAATATTTAAAACTCACGCGCGATAACAACGGAATGGTTTTTAACGAGGAAAAATTGCTTGAATATGCTCAATCATGCCACTACGTTGTAAGAGTTATGAGAACCGTAAACAACGAGGTTTGCCTTTATAATTTCGATGTTCCGAGCGAAAATCTGTCAAAATTCTTACAGTCTTTTGAGGGCAATACTCTCAAAGGTAAAGTTATTGAAGTAGAAAAATTTATTCCAAAGGGTTCAGCATAAAACAATGAAAACTTTTGAGGAAGAATATCACAATATTTTATACAACTGTAATAAACCATATCAATACGTTGGCGGTGAATTTTTATCTTGCAACAAAGATTTTGATGCCGCAAAAGTTCGCTACGCGTTTGCGTTTCCCGATAAATACGAAATCGGCATAAGCAACCTGGGAGTGAGAGTTTTATACGAAATTGTTAACCAACATCCTGACTTTATGGCTGACAGAGTTTACGCCCCGGAAGTCGATTTTAAAAATGCCTTAATTAATGAAAATAAACTTCTGTATGCACTTGAAAGTAAACGACCGCTCAAGAGTTTTGATATCGTCGGATTTTCTTTGCAATACGAACTTGCTTACCCGACTGTTTTAAAAATGCTTGAAATGATGAATATTCCTATAAAATCATCTCAACGACAGGAAAATGACCCGATTGTTATGGCAGGCGGTCCTTGTTGTTTCAATCCGCTGCCTATGTCAGAGTTTATCGACGTTTTTTGTATTGGCGACGGCGAAGATTTGGTTCTTGAACTTTGCGAAACAATTAAATTTGCAAAAGAACACAATCTTTCACGCTCAGATAAATTAAAAGAACTCTCAAAACTTAAAGGAGTCTATATTCCGCAACTTTATAACGGAGAGAAAATAAAAAAAAGAATTGTACAAATTGATTACGAAAACGCACTAAAAAAATATCCGATTCCGTTTTCATCGTCGGTGCACGACCGAGCAACCGTTGAAATTAGGCGAGGATGCGGAAGAATGTGTCGTTTTTGCCAGCCGGGTCATGTGACACTTCCTGTTCGTGAACGCGAGGGAGAAGATGTTGTTAAAATTACAAAAGAATTAGTCCAAAATACGGGATATGACGAATATTCCCTTCTCTCACTTTCATCAAACGATTACGGAAATATTAAAGAAGTTATAAAAGAACTCTCCTGCGATTTTAATGAACGAAAAATATCTGTTTCATTACCGAGTCAAAGGATAGATCACTTCAGCACAGAACTTGCTCAACTCGTTCAAGGGGTTCGAAAATCGACAATGACGCTCGCTCCGGAGGCTGGCAGCCAACGTTTGAGAAATGTTATTCGAAAAAATATTACGGAAGAACAAATACTTTACGCGATTTTATCGCTTTATGAAAAAGGGTGGTCAAAAGTTAAATTGTACTTCATTATTGGACTTCCGACCGAAACATACGATGATTTGGACGAAATGGCAAATCTGTTTTCAAAAATTAAATATCGTGCAAAACTTTTAAAACAAGAACATAGCTTTAAACACAATCTTGACCTGACATGCACATTTTCGATTTTTGTTCCTAAGCCTTTTACTCCGTTTCAGTGGTGTCCTCAGTTTGATTTGGAAGAAATTGACAACCGCATAAAATACTTAAAAGAAAAGACAAAACACATCAAAGGGTTGAAAATTAACTATCACGAAAAAGAGGTTTCTCAAATCGAGGCTGTTATTACGCGCGGTGACAAAGATTTGTGCAAATATGTTGAGGAGCTTTACAAAAAAGGATGCTACCTTGATGCATGGATTGAGCATTTTGACAAAAATATTTGGAAAGAAACGGCTCTTATGTGCGGGTTTACGCTTTCGGAAAAAGCAAGGCATGAATTCAAATTAAATGATGTTTTGCCATGGAACATCATTGATATCGGAGTGAATGACGATTGGTTAAAACAAGAATACACAAAAGCCCTAACGGAAAACTTGCAAGACTTTCAACCAAGTTGTGAAAAATCTTGTATTAACTGCGGGGTGTGCAAAAATTTAAACACAAAGAAAATTATTGCAAAACCATACGTTTCAAAAGGGGTTAATCCTAAAACAAATTCTCAGGATTTGCCATCGCATAAATATAGAATAAAGCTTTCGAAAAGAGGGGTATTGAGGTATTTTTCACATCTCGATTGGCAAAATACTTTTTTGAAATCACTCGAAAGAAGCGGACTCAAAATGGCTTTCTCAAACGGGTTTAATCCGACAATGAAAGTTTCTCTCGGTGTTGCACTGCCGCTTTTTATGGAAAGTAATTGCGAACTTGTTGATATTGAACTTAAAGAACAAATTGAACCGGATAAATTAAAATTAATACTTTGCAAAGTTTTACCGCGGGAATGTGAAATTTTTGAAATAAAAGAAATTCCTCTAAACTCAACGGCAATCGACCATACAGTCGCATGGGCAAAGTATGAAATAAAACTTTTTAAAAATAATGTTCACAATTTTGAATGTTTTAAGTATAATGTAGAAAAAGTTTTAAATTCTCAAAAAATTATATTAGAGAAGAAAAACAAAAAAGGTATTTTGAAAACAACAAATGTTAAATCTTCAATCAAAGACTACTATTTTGATAAAGAAAGTTTGTTCATAACTGTTAAAACGGGTCAGGGAGGTGCCGAAGAAGGTCATCAAGAGGCGATTGCGGCACTAAGGGCAGACGATTTGATGAAAATTATTATGCCGGACACCGTATTTGATATCAAACGATTAAATTTCTTTGACATTGACGGTAATATCATTTAAAGTTTTCGCAAAAAAAGAAAGGTCTATAAAATAATGGAAGAAAAGAAAATCGTAATTGCGGAGCGTGACAACATCGCCGCAGTATTAGAGGGAAAGAAAGTACAAGAATTTTTTGTAACACGCGGAGAAATTCTTTTGGGCGATATTTATCTTGCAACGGTAGAAAACATTTTACCTAGTATAGAAGCCGCTTTTGTAAACGTAGGTTCTGATAAAATGGGGTTTTTACACACAGAGGATGTCCTCGGAAAAGGCGCATTAAAAGATAAACTTTCTCCAAAACAAAAAATTGTTGTCCAAGTCGTAAAAGAACCTGTAGGACACAAAGGTCCCCGCGTTACAATGGAAATAAGTCTGCCGGGCAGATTCTTAGTGCTTTTGCCTAACGAAACGGGAGTTAACGTAAGCCGCAAAATCGAAAGTACAAAAGAACGCGCAAGACTAAAATCAATCGTTAATTTATTGAAACCTGTAGGTGTAGGTGTAATTGTCAGAACAGAGGCTGAGGGACAGACAGAAGCCGATATTCAGGAAGATTTGGAACTGTTGCTTGAAAAATGGAACAATATTATTACTACTGCCGAAGTGGTAAATCCTCCGACATTAATCTCAAGAGATCAGGATTTATTGTACAGAACATTGAGAGAAGCATGTACGGAAGATATTTCCGAAATCATTGTTGATACGCCGTTTGCAATGAACAGAGTTCAACAACTGCTTCAAAACTGGCACATGAATAAAAACGTCAAGGTTACTTTGTACAAAGGTGTTGAACCGTTATTGATTGCGACGGATATTCATAAAGAAATTAAAGCCGCACTTCAAACAAAAGTTAATATGCCGTCGGGCGGGTATTTGTTTATTCAAAACACGGAAGCCCTAACCGTAATTGATGTTAACAGCGGTAAATTTACAAGTTCGGCAACGCAAGATGAAACGATTTTCAAAACAAATAAAGAGGCGGTTCATGAAATCGCACGTCAACTGCGTTTAAGAAATATCGGCGGCATGGTCATTGTTGACTTTATTGACATGACGTCCCGTCTTGATAAACTTGCTATTTTGGAGGAATTTGAACTTGCACTTGAACCCGATAAAGCAAAACCGCAAATCGGTCAAATTTCTGACTTGGGACTTGTTGAATTGACTCGTCACAGACAGGGACAAAGCATTTCGGAACTTTTCTCCAAAAAATGTCCGCACTGTCAAGGTTCAGGCTACACAATGGAAGATTTTAAATTTGCCTCTCCTATTGCGGAAGGAGAACAAAAAGCAAAAGCCGCTAAAGCAAAATCTCCAATGATGAACTTTAAAAAGAACGATGAAAATTCGGAAAGACAAGAAAATAACAAAAAAAATAACCGCAAAAACAACAGGTTTAATAAAAACAAACGCCGCGATCAACAACCGCAAGATAACTTTGAACAAAATGAAAACATGGAGCAAAATACTCTGCCGGATTTGATGTCGGAACAAATCGAGGAACAACATCCTCAAGAAACAAAACCGACAGAAATAACCGTTGAAACTCGAAATGAAAACACGGCGGAAATTCCTGTTGCAGAAGAGGTTGTTAAACCTGCGACGGAAGAAAAACCTGTCGAAAAGCCGAAACGTACGGGCAGAAAAGCAAAAAAAGCATCTAAAAAAGCAGAACAACTTGCTTTAGAAAAAAACGACACAAAACAAGAAGAACAAAAAAAGCCTGAGTCTGTTGAAGTTGTTGAAGAAACAAAAAGCGCAAAATCAGAGCAAAATGTTGATAAGGCAGAAAAACCAAAAAAATCTACTCGCGGGAGAAAACCTAAAAAAGTAAAAGAGGAAATTTCAGTTGAAGCGGTTTAAAATATTAATTTTAATTATTTTTTGTTTAGTAATGATGAACGTAAGTGTCGGATTTTGTAATCCAAATCCGACACCTGTTCAGTCTGCTCCGGCGGAGGAAAAAGTTGTTGAGTCCGTACAAAATCCGACAACCGATAAGGCAATAAACGATATTCCCGAAACTATTCCGGAGAAAAATGCTGAAAATCTAAAAAAAATTAAAGACATTGCTCAAACATCAAGTGTGTTTAAACTTCTTTTAACCGTTTGCGCTCTGTTATTTTTCGCGTTATTAGCTTTTATCGGTTTAAAAATTTATAAAAAAATAAGCGACAAAAAATATATTATAGAAACATCGCCGAAAGAAACGCTGGCGACTCCTAAGGACTTTAAAAGTGCTATTAATTTATTTTTAGGAAAAACCGATGACTAAAATGAAAATTGCAATGATTCCAATAGACAATCGTCCGGTATGCTATAGTTTACCGCGAAAAATAGCGTCTATAGATTCTGATATAGAACTTCTTTTGCCCGAAAAAACCGACATGGGGAATTTAAAGAAAGGCGGAAATGTTGAAAATTTATTATCATGGTTGAAAAGTATCGGTAAAATTGATGCCTTGATTGTTGCACTTGATACAATCGCTTATGGCGGACTCATTCCGTCACGACGCGGACATGAAACTTTTGAGGAAATAGAAAACAGGTTAAAGAGATTTAAACGATTAATTTCTAAAGATACGCAAGTTTACGCTTTTTCAAGTATTATGCGAATATCTGACAACAACGTCAACGAAGAAGAAAAACCTTACTGGGATGTTTACGGAAAAAAAATTTATGAATATTCGTATCGTTTTCATGAGAATTTGACAGACCAAACCGATGTTCCAAAAGACATTATTAACGATTATTTGGCAACGCGCAAACGTAATTTTGACGTTAATAAAATTTATACAAAATGGTTTGAAAAAGGATTTTTTAACACTCTTGTATATTCAAAAGACGACTGTTCTCCGTACGGATTTAATGTAATGGAGGCAGACATTTTAGAACGGGGATTACGTAACAAGTCAAAAGACGGAAAAACTGCGCTTATAAAAACCGGAGCGGATGAAATTCCGCTTTCGCTCCTTGCGCGTGCGGTTGTAGATTTTAACAAAAAACAAGGCAATGAAATTCCAAAAATTGAGATTGAGTACCTTGCACCCGCACATAAGCATTTAATTTCAAACTATGAGGATATTTCGGTAGAACAATGCGTTGAGGGACAAATTTCGCTGACAAATTGCGTAACAACAGAGGATGTAGACAATGCTGATATGGTTTTGCTTGTTAACAATTTTGAGGATGTTCAGGGTGAACTTGTTATGGGTGTTGATACGAAAAAGTTTGCGGGTGAAATTAAACTCCCCGAAAAAATCTTTATGGTTGCGGATATTCGTTTTACAAACGGAGCGGACAGTAAATTTGCGGATAAACTTCTCAAAAACAAACTCGGTTCAAATTTTTACGGATACAGTGCTTGGAATACAACCGCAAACACTTTTGGAAGCTTGCTTTGCATAGGTCTTGTAAGATATTTTGCCCAAAATTATAATGCAAAAAATTTTAATACAATACAATTTATAAGATTTTTGGATGATTGGGCATATCAGGCTTGCGTGCGTCAAATCTTTAAAAAACAGGTTTCGAAACCAAATCTTCGAGCTTTAAAACGTTTAATGGCTCCTTATGAAAAGAGGTTAAAAAAGATTTTTGGCATAGAAAAAGAAATAAAGTACAGTTTCCCTTGGAAAAGATTTTTTGAAATAGAAATTTTATTCAGGTCAAAAGTATGAGTTTGTTTGATATAGTACTATTATCAATAGCATTGTCCGTTGATGCTATGGTTGTGTCATTTTCAAACGGGTTGGTGTTTAAAAAACGAAGAACGGTAAATTCTTTAAAATTGGCATTTACTGTCGGATTTTTTCAGTTTTTAATGCCTATAATCGGATTTTATTTTGCGCAAACAGTAACGGAGTATGTAAAACCGTATAGTCATTGGTTGGTGTTTGTAATTTTTACGGGTTTGGGAATAAAGTTTGTACAAGACGCTTTCAAGGAGCATGTTTTGATAAAACATGATTTTAGTTGGCGATATATTTTGCTTGTTGGTATTGCGACGAGTATTGATGCACTTTTTGCGGGGGTATCGGTTTCTTTTTCGGGGATAAAGATATTTATACCGGCAATAATAATAGGGATAACGACATTTATAAATTCAATGTTTGGGTTTTGGAGTGCTAATTTGATAAAGAATTTATCTTCAAAAGCGATGCAAATTACAGGAGGGTTAATATTGATTTTGCTCGGTTGTAAAGTCGTTGTTGCAAATTTTTTAATGTTTAATTAGTTCCATAAAAAATGATATTATATATTTTTTGTAATTTTTCTATTAATTTAATATTAATAGATTTTTTATGAAATATATGTTATAATAAAAAATTTTGGCATATAAAAAGACTTTGCTTATCGCAAAGTCTTTTAAGAATAAGATTGCGACGTCGTGCTGACGCACTCCTCGCAATGACATGGTAGAATATGTTGCGCATCCAATGTGGACTTTAAATGACGGGCTTTTGACGCCCAACCAAAATTTTCAAGACCTAAATCCGCGTCCTCGCTAACGTTGAGACCTAACGCCCCCTTATCTTCGAGAGCTAAATCCGCTCCCTGACTACCTTTAGAACCTAACGCCCCCACAATTCAAAGAACCTAGAAGCGCGTCTTTACTAAGATTAAGACCTAACGCCCCCCCCCTAGTCGGGTCAATAAATTTTTCATGTTTTTTCTCCTTTTTGTTTGTGTAATACTCTCAGGGATACAGATACAGATTCCGAATCAAGTTCGGAATGACAGGTAGTTGTCATGCTGAACTTGTGACAAAGCGAACCAATTTTTGTCATGCTGAACTCGTTTCAGCATCTTCAAAAATTGTGTGAGCCTGTCGTCGTTAGACATCAGCATCTGTCTTTTCTCCTGACTTTATTATTATA
>JAFUZZ010000179.1 GCA_017476325.1 bacterium
ACGTAGCGGACTCTCTTTTATTGGTGCGCTCCTGCACCGCCGGCAAATTTTTGATTGGAAACATCATGCTTTAGTGTTAATATCTTACGTCAAAAATTTGCGAAATAGGCGGTCTCTTTTGCTCCCCCTCAGGGGCTTTACCCTTGCAGAAGTTCTAATCACCCTCGGTATAATCGGTGTTGTCGCAGCACTCACCATTCCGACTTTAATGCAAAAAACTGACGACAAAGAAACTGTTGCAAAATTAAAGAAAAATGTCAAAATATTTCAAGACGCTATGGATATGGCTGTTTTAGAACATGGAACTCCTGATAAGTGGGGACTTATTCAAGATGATTCCGACAGTAACGCCCTTATTACAGAGTATTTAAAACCACACCTAAAAGTCCAAAAAGATTGTGGACAAACTACATGTAGTGATTATCCTGTAGAAACACTTTATACTCTTTCCGGCACACCTTATTCACAATCAGATTTACCATTTCCAAATTTATCACGTTTAATACTTGCGGATGGAACCGTTGCTCTTTTGCGTTCTATTCCGATGGAAACAGATGAAAACTCACTAAACGTTTTCGGAACTCATATACAAATATTTATTGATACAAACGGAAAGAAAGAACCAAACACCTTAGGAAAAGATATATTTCCTTTTGTATTTAAGGGTGACGGAAAACTTGGTTTTATGATGTTTGGCAAAAACCCTAATGAGACAGGATGGGCAGCATGCAATCCACACGCACAGGGTTGGTCTTGCACAACATGGGTATATTTCAAAGAGAATTTGGATTACCTGCGCTGCGCAGATGACCTCCGTTGGGACGGTCCGACTAAATGTCCGTAAAATTTTATTCTTACATGTCGCTCCTCAAGGGGTTGACACTTGTGCTACAATGTGTTACAATGTATTACATAGTAACACATTGTTTTTATAGGGAGTTTTTATGGCATCAGAACATTTATCACTTAGGATTTCAAAAGAAACAAAAGCGCAACTTGAAAAACTAGCAAAAGCAACAGGACGCTCAACATCTTTCATTGCAAAAGATGCTATTGACAGATATCTTGACCTTGAAGCTTGGCAAATAATGGCTGTACAAGAGGGCTTACGAGATTACGAAAATGGAAATGTTGTTCCATTAGAAGACTTTGAAAAAGAATGGGGAATAACTCACAATGACCTATAAATTTATAATATCTCAATCCGCAATCAGAGATATGAACTATATTCAAAAATACATCGAAAAAGACAATTTTCTTGCCGCAAAAAAAACGATAATATATATAACTAGAACTATTAGAACAACACTTGCCGATAATCCCCATATCGGACGGTACGGAAATAATTTAAGAACCAGAGAATTTATACTAACAAAATATCCATATAAAATCATTTACACAGTTAATGGAAATGAACTTGTTATATTGAGAGTTTTACATACATCAAGAAAATGGTAATGAAAAGTCCCGTTTTGGGACTTTTTATTTATGCAATTTCCTCCACAATTTCTTTCTTAATCGGAAGTTTAATCAAATCAGCAGCTTTTGATATTTTCTTTTCAACCATTTCTTTTGTCACAGTATATGACTTAACATCTTCTTTTGACGGAATTTCGTACATAATGTCAAGCATTAATTCTTCTACAATAGAACGCAATGCTCTCGCTCCGGTTTTTCTCTTTATTGCCTCTTTGGCAATCAAATCAACTGCGTCTTTATCAAATTCCAAATCAACGCCGTCCATTTCAAGCAATGCTTTGTACTGTTTCAAAATAGCATTCTTTGGCTCTGTCAAAATCATCTTTAATGCTTTTTCATCCAACGCATCCAAAACTGCATAAACAGGAACACGTCCGATAAATTCAGGAATAAGACCAAATTTCAACAAATCTTCAGGTTGAAGTTTTTTAAGCATTTTTGATGCAAGTTGTTCTTTTTCAGCCTTAGTTTTTGGTGCTTTAGCGCCAAAGCCCAAGCCTGTTGAATCATCAGCGCGTCTTTCAACTATTTTGTCAAGTCCGACAAACGCTCCGCCAACAATAAACAAAATATTACTTGTATCAACTTGTATAAACTCTTGGTGCGGATGCTTTCTGCCTCCTTGAGGCGGAACGTTTGCCACTGTTCCCTCAATCATTTTTAACAATGCCTGTTGAACGCCCTCTCCTGATACATCTCTTGTAATTGACGCATTTTCTGATTTTCTCGAAATTTTGTCGATTTCATCAATATAAATAATTCCGCGTTCAGCTTTTTGTGCGTCATAATTTGCGTTTTGGAGCAATCTCAATAAAATATTTTCAACATCATCACCGACATAACCTGCCTCTGTTAATGTTGTTGCATCTGCTACCGCAAACGGAACATCAAGCATTTTTGCAAGAGTTTGTGCAAGTAACGTTTTGCCCGAACCTGTAGGACCTACAAGCAAGATGTTTGATTTTTGGATTTCAACACCCGTTTTTTTGTTTTCCTGATTATGTTTTAAACGTTTGTAGTGATTATAAACCGCAACGGCAAGAACTTTTTTTGCATCATCCTGACCTACAATATGAGCATCTAAGTGAGCCTTAATCTCAGCAGGTTTTGGAATAGAATCATCAGTCGTTTCGGCTGTAGGTTTTTCAGGTTTTTCTTTGCCCTCAAAAAATTCTTCATCCAAAATTTCATTACACAACTCAACACACTCGTCGCAAATGTAAACTTCAGGACCCGCAATAAGTTTTTTTACCTGATCTTGAGTTTTTCCGCAAAACGAGCATTTTAGTCTGCTATCGTCATATTTAGACATTTATAATCTCCTACAAAATGTTTTATTATTATAAATCTTCTCTTGTAATAACTTTGTCAATCATACCGTATTCAAGTGCCTCTTGAGGAGTCATGATATAGTCACGGTCTGTATCTTTTTCAATCTTCTTCAAAGATTGACCTGTATTTGATGCCAAAATTTCATTCAAAGATTTTTTAATTCTGATAATTTCAGCCGCTTGAATTTCGATATCTGTTGCCTGACCTTGCGCACCGCCAAGAGGTTGGTGAATCAATACTCTTGAATGAGGCAAAGCCATTCTCTTACCTTTTGTACCTGATGACAACAAGAACGCACCCATACTTGCCGCTTGTCCCAAACAGATTGTACAAACGTCAGAGCGAATGTGCTGCATTGTATCATAGATTGCAAAACCGGCAGTAACGCTTCCGCCCGGTGAATTGATATACAACATAATATCTTTTTCAGGGTTTTCGCTGTCTAACAACAACAACTGTGCAACAACCAAATTTGCAACCATATCGTCAATGCCTGTGCCCAAAAAGATGATTCTTTCTCTCAACAGTCTTGAAAATATGTCGAAAGATCTTTCTCCTTTGCTTGATTGTTCAATTACTACAGGTACAAAACTCATATTTTTATTTCCTCTTTCCTATTATTCTAATATACTCTTTTTTTAAAAAATCCTACTTTAAGTTGATTTTATTATGTTCGGTTAAGAAATCAATAACTTTTTCGCTCAAGATTTGTTGAGAAATCCCTGAAATTATTGACGGATTTGCTTTTAATTGACTAAGCATGGTGTTTTTATCCAAATTGTACATAGATTGAACTTGAGCCAATTTAGAATCAAAATCTTGAGTTTCAATGTTCAACTTTTCTTCTTTAGCGATTTTTTCAACAACAAGAGTGCTTTTCAATCTTGTTTCAGCATCTTTTTTAATATCCGCCATAATTTTATCTTCGTCTTGAGTTTTCATAACGTCATCGTAATTGAAACCTTGAGCGGCAAGTCTTTGTTTATATTCATTCAACAATTCTTGAGCCTCTCTTTCAATCATAGAGTCTTGAATATCAACTTTAGCGTTTTCAAGCACTTTTTCAAAAACAGCTTTTTTAATTATAGCGTCATCTTCTCTTTTTTTGGTATCATCCAAGAATTTTTGAATATCCGCCTTTAATTCATCAACAGTATTGAAAGGCCCTGCTTTCTTAGCAAATTCATCGTTCAATTCCGGCAAAACTCTTTCTTGAATTTTATTAAGTTTAATTTTGAAAACCGCAGGTTTATTAGCAAGAGACGGTTCGTGATAAACTTCAGGGAATGTTACGTTAATATCAAATTCTTCGTTAAGTTCATGACCAACGATTTGTTCGGCAAATCCCGGAATAAAAGATGAATGAGCCAAATCAAGCGTATAATCATTACCTTCGCCGCCTTTTAACTTTTCACCGTCAACGTATCCGTCAAAATCTATTTTACAAATGTCAGTTTCTTTAACTTTTCTGTCAGTAACATCTTGCAAAGTTGCGGAGCGTTCCAAAAAACCGTTAAGAGATTTTTCGAACGCATCATCAGGGTGTTTATATTCATCAACTTCGATTGTCATGTCTTTATATTCACCCAAAGTTACTTCAGGTTTCAATTCCACTGTTGCTGTAACTTTAAGAGGTTGTCCCAATTCAAACTCGTATTTTTCAACAGCCGGTTGAGTAATAACATTCAACTTGTTTTCACCGATTACTTGAGAGAACACATAAGGCAGCATTGATTCCATTGCTTCATATTTAATTGTATCAACACCATATTGTCTTTCGATAACGTTTTTAGGGGCTTTACCCTTTCTAAAACCGGCAATGTTAGCATGTTGAGAGATTTTTCTAACAGCCATATCGTATTCTTTTTGCACTTCTTCAGCAGGAATTTCAATTTCCATACGTACAAGATTGTGTTCTTCTCTTTTAATTTCAGTTTTCATCATTAAATATCCTTTTGTTTAAATGCCCTATCGTGTAAATATTATAAAATAAATAAAATTTTAATGCAACTATGTGTAGAAGTTTATAATAAGTGAAAGAGAATGTCTAAAATAGAACATTCTCTTTTGAGTTTATTTTGATGTTTATTAATTACCTACACAAACGGCCCTGCCACCGCTGTCGCCGCTGCCTCGATTGGTGCCGCCCCTGTCGCCATTGTTGAAGTTCACGCGGTATGCGAAGTGCTCATTGCCCTCACCTAACTCCGAAGACCAAAACCAACCGTAACATCCAAGACCGTTGGTCGAACAGGTTGATTGAAGCGTTTGAAGTTCTGATACTGTTGGTAGTCTTAAGCCTTGAGATTCACAATATTTCTTTGCTCCGTCTTGGGAACTGGTACCGTAGCAATATCCATCTGTTGATGCTTCCCACGAACCGTTGACATAGCATTCATTATCGTCGTCAGCAAGAATTTTTGAATCAGGATCTACTCCCCATTGCCCATCTGTCATTGTTGGTGTAGTCCAATAATCTCCGATTTTTGAAAGAGTAAGGTCATCACTTATTTTACATGTTGATGCTCCTGCACATGCTGCTAGTTTTTCTGCTGTTATTTCCGCAGGTGTTTTTGATGCGGAAGAAGAACCTGTTTCTCCGTCAAACAGTTTGTGATGAGCAAGAATGTACGCACCGCAGTCCCAACCTGTTGAACATGTATCACTTTCTCCGAGAGCCTTTATGC
>JAFUZZ010000019.1 GCA_017476325.1 bacterium
AGCATGATGTTTCCAATCAAAAATTTGCTGGCGGTGCAGGAGCGCACCAATACAAAGGGTATCTTTCGCGTTTAATGCGGACTTTAAATGACGGTCATTAACAGATTCTGAACCCGCCTTCGGCGTTTCAGAATGACGGGTATTAAGTGCGTTAGGGATTGGATATAAGTAATCTTTCATATAATCTACTCCATAATTTCTTTTATTTTTAGTGTTACACTAAAAATATTAACATATTTACACCATAAAATCAAGTGTATTTTACAATATATTTTACAATTTAAAATATTAGTGTATTAATTTACTCTATAATCTTGTAAAATTCCTATATATGCAGTGGATTGGAGTATTGAAATGTTTATAGTTGAAAAACAAGAAATGGCAAACAAGACTTTTAGATTACCCGTTGATTTGCTTGAACGTTTATCTACTGTTGCCCAAAATCAAGGAGTTTCCCTTAACAACCTCGTTAAACAGTGTTGTGAGTATGCACTTAATAATTTATGTATAGATAATAATAAAAATTGATTTTTCCATTTCTTTCCTTTTATATTTTATTGCTCTCTTGCCGGACAAATAGGTCACGGACTTTTTCCTTATTTTAGGGCAAAATAGTTCACATGTCAAGACTTCAAAAATTAGGTTTAAATATTGCAAAATACAGGAAAAAGAAAAATATTTCGCAGGAAAAACTTGCTGAAATTGTTGACTTATCAAGAGAATACATAACCCGTGTTGAAAGGGGTCAAAAAAATATAAGTCTTAAAAAACTTTTTGCGATTTGTGATGCTTTAGAGGTTGATTTTTGTAAACTTACGGATTTCAAATAATTTCCGTTGTATAATTAACCTATGAATGAATTAGTTCCAATCCAAAATATGATATACATTATTCGCGGACAGCGTGTAATGCTCGATAGCGACCTTGCTATGCTTTATGAGGTCCCGACACACAGGCTTAATGAAGCGGTGAAAAGACATTCAAAAAGATTTCCGCAGGATTTTATGTTTCAATTAACAAAAAGTGAATATGATTTTTTGATATCGCAATTTGCGATGTCAAAAAAAGGTCGTGGCGGCAGGCGTTTTATGCCATACGTATTTACTGAACAAGGTGTTGCAATGTTATCAAGTGTTTTGAATAGTGATATGGCAATTGAAATTAATGTAAAGGTTATTCGTGCGTTTGTTCTATTACGTCAATATGCGATTGCACATTCATCTCAAAACCAAGAAATAGCAGAACTTCGAAAACTATTAATGCTGTATATTGAAAAAAATGACTCCAGGGTCAATGACATAATTCGCGTTTTAAATAACCTTATACAAGCTCCACCGGAACATAAACAGATAGGTTTTAAAATCGATAAATAATTGTAAACTTGCGGATTTTAAATAATTTCTGTTGTATAATAAAACCATACAAGGGAGTTTATATATGCAAACATTTACATTTCCGTTTGAATTGGATGATTTTCAAAAAGAGGCTTGTGATTATATTACCGACGGTAAAAGCGTTGTTGTATGCGCACCGACGGGTGCGGGAAAAACCGTTATCGCAGAACATGCAATTCATTGTGCAATCCATAATAATCAACGCGTCTTTTATACAACTCCCTTGAAAGCACTTTCTAACCAAAAGTTTAACGATTTTTCCGCAAAATTCGGTTCCGATAATGTCGGACTTTTGACAGGTGACACATCTATAAATCGTAATGCCCAAATCGTTGTTATGACTACGGAAGTTTTTAGAAATATGCTCTACGGTACCAATTTCGGCTCTGTTACGGAAAATATGAAAAATGTTAAATACGTTATTCTTGACGAAGTTCACTATATGAACGACGAAGATAGGGGAACCGTTTGGGAAGAAAGCATAATCTACTGTCCGACAAATATTCAAATCGTTGCGCTCTCTGCTACTGTCGCTAACGCTCAACAGCTTACGGATTGGATTAATACCGTTCATTCCGATACACGTCTTGTTAATACCGATTTTCGTCCTGTTCCGCTCAGGTTTTTCTATTTTGACAGTTCGCAGCCAAATACCATCCTGCCGCTATTCACTCCGTCAGGACAGTTAAATAAAAAAATTAAACCCGAAAAAAAACAGTTCGGACGCAAAAAAACACCGCAGAGAAATATTGTTAAAGATGTTGTTCGGAACTTGTATGAAAAAGATATGCTGCCTGCGATATATTTTACGTTCTCAAGAAGAAAATGTGACGAACAAATGGAAAAATGCTCTTCTCTCTATCTTGTAACGCCTCAGGAACAAGCACAAATTAAAAAAATAATGGATGAATATTTGGCTGAAAATCCGTATCTTGCAAAAAATAAACATATAGAATACCTGTTACAAGGTGTTGCCTCCCACCATGCAGGACTTTTGCCGGGGTGGAAAGTTTTGGTTGAAAAACTCTTTCAAAAAGGTTTAATTAAAGTCGTATTTGCAACGGAAACTCTTGCTGCAGGAATTAACATGCCTGCCCGCTCAACCGTTATAAGTTCAATAAGCAAGCGTACCGATTCCGGACACAGAATGTTAACTGCAAGTGAGTTTTTGCAAATGTCAGGACGCGCCGGACGCCGAGGAATGGATGAAGTTGGCTATGTTACCATTGTCGGAACTCCGTTCCAAACCCCCGAAGAAGTTGCACAACTCGTTCTTTCCGATGCTAATCCGCTTGAAAGTCGTTTCGCCCCTCGATACTCTATGGTATCAAATCTCTTGCAAAGATTTACGCTCGATGAGGCTAAAGAACTTATTCTCAAAAGTTTTGGATATTTTTCATCTTCTTCACGTCTAAATCCGCTGCTTGTTCAACAAGAGGAAATTAATAAAAAAATTGAGGATATTTCGGATTTTTGTTGTCATCATAAATTAAGCCATGAGGATTTAAAAGAGTATAATAAGGTGCGCTCAATTTATGTTGAGCACAGAAAAGTATACAAAACTCTTCTTAAACAGGAAAAAAATAAAAAACACGAACTGCCTCAGGAAGTTATGGATTTTGGGAAAAAGACAAAAGAACTTCTTGAAAAAATGCACTCTTTTCAATGCGATACCTGTAAGTTATACAAAAAACACATGAAAGATATTGAAGTTCTTGTTCGCTATCAACAAAAACAACGCAAACTCGAAAAGCAAATTGAAATTGAACGTGATATTTTTTGGAATAAATTTTTGGCACACAGACAAATGTTACAAGATTACGGGTATTTGAAAGATAACTATCCGACGGATAAAGGTGTGATGATTTCTCAAATCAGAGCGGAAAATGAAATCTTTATCGCCGAAATTATTTTGTCCCACATTCTTGAAGATTTAACTCCTTATGAACTTGCCGGAGTTGTCTGTGCAATAACGACGGAAGATTTGAGGGTTGATAATATGCCTTATCTCCCTATAGCTCCTAAAACCCGCAAAACGTTAAATAAAATTAAAGATATAAAACGTAAACTTGAAAAATCTCAAAATGATTATGATATCAATGCGCCAATGTACATAAATTCTTATTACTCCGCATTGATTGAACTTTGGGTTCAAGGGTATGAATGGGATGATATTATCGACCAAATTGATATGGGCGAAGGTGACATCGTCAGAGCGTTTAAACGTACTATTGATGTTTTAAGACAATTCTGTACAATTTCGAATGTTCCGGAAGCTCTTGTCTTTACCGCAAGAGAAGCAATAGATAAAATTAACAGAGAACCTATTGATGTTGATTAGAGCGTTTTTTAGCCCAAAAATCCGATAGAACTTCGTCACATTCTTTTTCCATAATTCCGCCGTAAATTTTGGGTTTGTAATCCGAAATTAAAGCAAGATTTATGGCACTTGAAAATGCTCCGTATTTTGGATTGTATGAACCGAAATAAACGGTACTGATTCTTGATTGTAAAATAGCCCAAGCGCACATAGGACAAGGCTCAAGAGTAACATAAAGTTCGCAGCCGTCAAGATGCCATGTTCCAAGAAAATTGCTTGCTCGTTTTATTGCGGAAATTTCTGCGTGAGAAGTTATATCGTTTTCGCTCTCTCTTGTATTTGAAGCTTGTGCGATAATATGTCCGTCTTTGACTATTATTGCTCCGACAGGGATTTCTCCGGCAGTCTGTTTGGCAAGGTTAAGTGCTTGTTTCATCATCATAGATTTTAAATCTCATTTCCGCAATAAATCCAAAATCATCGTTAGAGTGAAGCGTAATTTCGCCGCCCATTGCTTCAACTAAACCTTTTACAATAAATAATCCCAAACCTGTTCCGCGGGTTGTTCTTGTTGTTTCGCTGTCTATACGTATAAATTTTTCAAACAGGGTGTTAATTTTATCTTCGGGAATTTTATCGCATTGGTTTTTAACATATACGTAAACGGAGTTTTCTTTGCGTTCTGTATCAATAACTACAGGGGTATTTTCGGTTGCATATTTTTTTGCGTTTTCCAAAAGGTTTATTAAAACTTGTTCAATTCTGTCTTTATCAGCGCTTATTATCGGAATTGATTCATCAATGTTTACCTGAATGTCAATGCCGTTCATAAATGTTGTTGCATAGTCGATAATCGTATTTAATGAAACAGGTTCCAATTTGACGTTTATTCTTGCTCCGTCAATATCAGGAACAATCAACAAATCTTCTACCATCCTTGAAAGTCGTTCGGATTGGCGTTTAATGGTTCTTAGAGATTTTTGTTTTGTTTCTTCGTCGATTTTAATGTCTTGTCGCAAAAGTCTTGAGGTATATCCTTGAATACTCGTTAAAGGGGTTCTAAATTCGTGACTGACTGTGTCTATAAGGTTTGAACGGAATTTGTCAAGTCTTTTTAATTCTTCGTTTTTATCTTGAAGTTCAATATAGGCACTGTGAATTTTTTCCGCCATTTTATTAAATTCGTGGGTTAAAAAGACAATTTCAAAGGGAGTAAAAATGCTCTTCAAAAGTCTGATTTGCCGCTGATAGTTTCCGTTTGAAATGGCAATAATTCCTTTAAACAGTTGTCGAATGTTAATATATAGATAGTAGGTATAAAATCCTACAACCAAAATAATTGCAAGTGCCGAAAAGAGTATTGACAAAAGAATTTTTGAACGATCAGTATTAATCGTTTTATTTGTAAGATTTTCCGTCGTATTTACAATGATTGTAAGTTCGGGTTTTGCTTTTTTAATATACACAAGCGGTTGATTCTTTTTGTTTCCGAACACTACCGCCTTATCTGTTTCAAGTTTTTTGGGCAAGTTCTTTAACGTATATTGAAAATCCTCTTCGTTATAGTTATGAGAGATTATCAAATGTCCGACATGGTTTAGAATATAAATTTGTCGTTCATCTTCCAGCATTGCTTGAAAGACATGATTTTTAAGATAATCGGCGTTGATAGTTGCTATTAAATAATTTCCGTTACTCATCGGAGTGTAAATTTTTGTTGCGTGAGGCTCTAAGCTTTGACGTTCTTGTCTGATTTCTTCTTCGGGATTATAGTTTACTTTTTCAAGACTTGAAAATACCGGAGTTTTTGCCAGTGACACTTCAATGTAGTCTTTTTTATCCTGCTCACTTGTTAAATACTCTTCGCTTACTTTAATCTGTTCAAGTTCGTTTTGTATCGTGTTTAACACAACGTCAAGTTCTTCCGATACAACTTTTGCAATTAAAATTGCGGATTCGTTGAGTTGTTTGCGGATAGAATGCTGGTTAATGTTATTAATTACAATTCCGCTTGCTACCATCGGAATAATCACTGCACCTAAAAGTACAATGATTATCTGTTCCACAATTTTTAATCTTTTAAATTTGAATTTTTTCAATAGTTTTCCTCAAACGGAGTCAGTTTGTAGCCGACGTTGGTTACTGTGTGTAAATATTTCGGATTTTTAGTATCGGTTTCTATTTTATTTCTTAACCCTCCGACATGGACTCTAAGCATTCTTACATCTTCGTCACTGTCATATCCCCAAACTTCATCCAATAATGTTGCAAGTGTTACGGAATTATTAAAATGCTGCATCAAACAGTACAGTATTTCAAACTCTGTTGGGGTTAGTTTTACTTTTTTATTAACAATCGTGCATTCAAGACTCTCCGGAAAAATCTCAATGTCGCCGGCTTTTAAAACTTCATTATTAATTGAATTATCTTCTTCAATTTCGTTGCGTCTTAATAGTACTCTTATTCTCAAAAGAACTTCTTGTATGTCAAAAGGTTTTACAAGGTAATCGTCAGCCCCGCCGTCAAAACCCTCTGTTTTATCGGCAATGGTTCCTTTTGCCGTTAACATAAGTATCGGTACGGAAAGTTTTGCTTGACGAATGTTTTTACATACGTCAAACCCGTTCATTTTCGGCATCATAACGTCAAGGATTATTAAGTCATAACTGTTATTAAGAGCTTTATTTAGTCCCTCAAGACCGTCTTTTGCCGTATCTGTATAGTATCCGCTTTGAGAAATATCAAACTCTAAAAGTTCTCTGATTTCATCATCATCATCGACTATTAAAATTCTTTTTGATGTCATTATCTGTCTCTCATTTTTGCTAACAAGTTTAAAATTTCAATGTATAACCAAACAAGTGTTACCATTAAACCAAAAGCACCGTACCATTCCATATATTTCGGAAGCAGGTATTGAGACCCTTTTTCAATAAAATCAAAATCTATAATAAAATTCAAAGATGCAATGGCAACAACTAAAAGACTAAAGCCAATGCCGATTGTGCTTGATGTGAAGATGTAAGGAATTTGCATGTGGAAAAAATGACCTATAAAATTAATCAAATATATTCCGACAACGGATAAGGTAGAAATAAAAAGTACACTTCTGAATTTTTCCGTACATTTTACCAATCCTGTTTTATAAAGAATAAGCATTGAAAATAAACAAAGCATTGTCAGTCCCACTGCCTGTATTGCAATTCCCGGATAAGACTGTTCTATTACGGCAGAAATTCCGCCAAGCAGTACGCCCTCTGAAACAGAATAAACAGGGGCAAAAATTCCGGCATTTTTTCTGTTAAAAATTGTAATAAGTGCAAAAATTATTGACGTAAAAAATGCGACGGATGTCATTGCCATAACTTTGTCAACTGCGCCGATATAAAACATGTGCCATGTCGCAAGACTTCCTAACAGTAAACATCCTAACAATACAAAAGTCTTATTTATTGAACCGTTAATTGTCATAGGCTCTGAGTCTAAGACTCTCTCTTGCTGCATAAAGTTTTGATTTAACACGGGATTTGCCATTTTCTAATCTCCTTTTGTAAATTATTTTTCCATATATATTATACACCAATATTTTTTTTGTGCTAATATTCTTTTTATGAAGATATCAAGTGAAGATAAAATTGAATTTTTGTCAAAGGTTTTGACCTTTGTTTTTGGGGTTCAAAAGTATTTGATGCCCACTATTGAAGTTAATAAACCAAAATTTGACGCTTGTATATATGCACTGTGGCATGGTCATCAGTGCAGTTTATACGGATTAAGTGACAGAGAAAAAAACCATGTTTTAATCAGTAAATCCGTTGACGGTCAGATTATAGCAAATGCTATTGAAACTTTGGGGATGAAGGCGGTAAGAGGTTCTAAAGGTAAACAGGGTGCCGTTGAGGCTACTATGCAGATGATTTCTCTGTTGAAAGAAAATAAAAATGCCGCAATTACTGTTGACGGACCGAGAGGACCGCGAGGAATTGTAAAAAATGGGATTATCAAAATCGCAAAAATGTCAGGATGTCCGATTGTGCCTTATGTTTGGTATTCTCCCGATATTTCTTTTATAACTCTTCCGACTTGGGATAACTTTACGTATCCGCTTGGATATACGAGAATGCTAAATCTCTTTGGAGAACCTGTTTTTGTGGATAAGAACGGAACAGATGAAGATGATGAGGCGGCAAGATTAAAGGTTGAAAACGCACTAAAAGAACTTAATCAAAAAGCTCCCGAAGAATGGAAAAAAGCTTGGAAACACAGATTATGGATAAAAAAATAATAAAGAATTTATTTGTAAGTTTGGCGGTTATTTTTGTCGGAATGTCTGCCATGGCATCTCCTGACAGAATAGTGAAAAATGCCGTAAAAAAAGCTGATATTTCAAAAACGGCATTGATTAGTGTTTCATTCAAAGAAATAGGTTCGGATAAAACTGTTGTTGATTATAATTCAAAACTGCCTATGTCGGTTGCTTCCGTGCAAAAAATTGTTACTACAATACCTGCATTAGACAAACTCGGCGGAGAGTATAAGTTTGAAACAAAACTTTTTAAAAAAAATAAGGATTTATATATCAAACTTGGTGCCGATCCTTATTTAACCTCAAGAACTTTGCGTTATATGGTTAAAGATTTGGGTAATTATAAAATAAGTGCGCTTGATAATGTTTATATTGACGATTCAATTACCGACAGAATAGAATGGGGAGAGGGTTGGCAATGGGACAACACTCTAAATAATTTTATGCCTAAATTTGGGGCTTATAACATAGATAATAACCGTCTTGATGTTGTTATTCGTCCGACAAAAGCGGATGCGCTTGCGGAAATTTATACAACGGAGTTTTATCCGATTGTTTTCAAGAATGAAGTTTTGACGGGTAATGTTACAAAACTGAGTTTTAACAGCCGGGATTATATGCAGCCTGATGTAATTGAAGTATCGGGTACGGTTTGTGTAAAAACAGAAAAGAAAATTCCGATAAACGATTTGAGAAAATATTTTATTCTTCGTTTAAAAGACAGTTTTAAAAAGAACAAGATTTCATACTACGGTAAATTTCAAAGGGCGTCTGTTCCGTCTGATGCCGTTTTGGTTGCAAAATCAGAAAGTAATGTTAATCGTGTTGTTTCCGATATTATGCAAAACAGTGACAACATGAAATCCGAAACTCTTTTTAAGGTTGCCGGCGGCGGCAGTACAAATTCTGCGATAGAAATGTTTAAAAATTATTATCAATCTCGTAATATTGATATTGACGGTGTTAAGATTACCGATGCCAGCGGAGTTTCAAAAAACAATCTTTTGAATGCAAATTTCATTACCGATGTTTTAGTAAACGATTATAACAATCCAAATTCAATAAAAAATTATATGGCTGTTCCGGGTGTCGGTACGTTGCAAAACAGAATGTTTTATTTGAAAGACAGATTAAACGCAAAAACAGGAACTTTGCAAAATGTCAGCGCCATTGCGGGATATTTAACTGCCGAGAGCGGCAAAGAGTATGCTTTTTGCATCATTATAAACGATGGTAAATCTTCCGATTTTGATAAAAAATCTTTTGAAGAATATGTAATCAGAACTGTTTACGAGGCACTATAAAATTGAAGTTCTAAAATTTTCTCGTCAATATCGGAGTTTAATTTTTCTATTCGATACAGGATGTGTTTTGAATTTTTTAAGTTAGGTCTGTTAAATATCATTGAAACGCTGTAGTTTTCCAAAAATAAATTTTTTAGTGTATTTAAGTCCTTCAGATATTTTTTGTCTATGTATTTTGAAACATCTTGGATATATTTCATATAAAAATCTCCAAGTTCGATTTTTGCTTTGAAAAACTGTTTGTTTTTAACTTCTTTGTCAAGTTTTACAACTAAATTTTTAATCGGCATATAATATTCCAGGAGGGCTTTTTTCTTTGATTTTAAATAATTTTCAAAGTAATCTTTTGTTTGGATATATCCGTTTTGGACAAGTTCCAATCTTTTGTCATCGTTAATATTAAAATCAACGATAATTGTAGAGCCTGTGTTTAATACAATGTAGTCAAATTTGTCTTTTTGGGCGTATTTATCAACTATAAATTTTGTTGCAACAGAGGTTACACAGCTGTAAACCGTATTTGCGAAATTTATGTTTCCGTGTTTTTCAACATCATAATCGCCCTCAAGTCTAAATTCTAAAATCCTGTCTTTCGATTTACAAATATCCTCAGACAGTTTCCAAAGCGGCCAGCTTTTTTGTAAATCGCCATCAACCAAGATTGCTCCGCTAGCATTTACCGGAGGCATTAATCCCGGCATGGAACAAGAAATTCTTATTGCATAGGCTATTTCTGCATCGGGAGTTTTTACCGCAGAAAATTCTTTACAACTAAAACCCGCTAAATTGGTCGTGAAAATTACAAGATTTTTTTCTATATCACAAAAACGCACCGGAGAATTTTTACCTTTTTCGTATTCTGTTCCGTAGAATTTTCTTTCCAAAAGTTCTCTAATCCATTCAAGAAATATTTCTCCTTTGCTTATACTGTTTTTGCCTAATTGAATATCTTTAAAAAGTTCAAAGTTAACTTTTAAAATAATATCTTCAACTTCTTGCGTAGAATATCCGACAGCCAGAAGTCCCGCAAAAATTGAACCAACGGAAGATCCGGCAAGCGTATTTAATTTTATTTCAAGTTCATCAAGAGCCTTTAATGCTCCGATATAGGCTAGTCCTCTTATTGCACCGCCGCCGAAGATACAGGTATATTCTAAATTCGTTGTTTTGTTTTTAGTCATTTTTGTTTGCCTTAAAATTAATATCAGTGTCAAAAATATGGTTCTGATAGTACTCCAAATCTTTTGGAGAGTCTGTATAACTCTCTTTTATATTGTTACTTTTAACAAAAAGATAAAAAATGTTATCATCAAAAACCAGTGTCCAATCGGGTGATTTAATCAACTTTTCACAAATTGGCAGGGTCTTTTCCAATATAATTATATCCGGCGGATATTTTTGCATCAATAGGTGCCAATCGTTTTTCATATTGACAAAATTTTGAAGATTGTCAAAATCTTCGAGTGCATATAATTCCTCATAACGTCCGTCCATGTATATTTTATTGTGAGGATACAGTTTATAAGACACAAAACTTCCCTGTCCGAAACTCGTTAAGATATTGCCTTTGATATCATTTAGTTTTATAAATTCAACAACCCTAATCGGATATTTTGTCCATTCTACAAATGGTTTTAGGTTATAAAGGTTTGGATTACAAAATAAAAATACAATAATTAATATGTATATAACGCTGTTTTTTATTACGGCAAATTTGGTTTGTTTAAAGATATTATTAGTAAAGAAGTTAAATATTTCATAAAAATCGTTATAGAAAAATATCGTTATTGTTATTACCGCAAGAGGAATATGTTTTACATGTACAATCGCAAGACATAGTGTAGAAATTGTTACAATATATTTTGTAAAATCGAATTTCGGTTTAAATCTTATTAAATAAAACATTTCCGTTACGAATAAAATAAACGCAAAAGTTTTAAATTCCATGTAATTTCTTTCAAAGAAAGGCGTAAAAATATCAAGCCACTCAAGGATTTCGGGACGCTGCATCGTTGATGCTTTAAATAAAAATTCAAGGTAATTTACTCCCCAAGGATTTATAATCAAAGCAATAAAACTCATTAAAAAAGGGATAAAATATTTTTTAATACAGTTTCTGTTTAAAAACTCCCCGATAATATAAAAGACGAAAAGTCCGAGACCTGCTACGCAGCCGCCGTGTAAATTGTTCCAAGCAATCATTAGTATCGGTAGGATGTAGAGTAAATTTTCGTTTTTTGTCTTTCGTTCTTTTTCAAAGATATAAATAAATACGGTAAAAAACAAAAATGTAAAAATCTGACTTCTAATCGGTTGTTCAACAACTTGTGTCATTGCAAAAAACGAGGTTATAAAAAATAAGATATTATATGGCGGATTTATACATTTCGATATGAAAAAATATATTAAAAACAATATTATTGTTTGCAAGAAAACAAACCCATAAAAAGAAAACAGATGAAAAACGGTATAAAAAATAACTCCGCTGCCCCATTCATGGTCATACCAAACATTTGTCGGAATATAAGATACGACATCATACTTCATAACCGAAAGTGTTTGAAAGAAATGTTTTCCGACAATTAATCTTGCCCAAAGGTCATAATCGTACGCTTTTGCCGCAATACAGCAAGCAAAAATAAATATAAAAAGTAAAGTGTAGAAAAAAAATGTTTTTTTCACGTACTACATTCTTTCAGGTGCCGTTACACCAATAATATTAAGTGCATTTTCAAGAAGTTGTTTTATTGCCAACACAAGCAATAATCTCGCCTGTGTAGATTTTTCATCGTCGGTAATTACCCTTGTTGCATTGTAGAATGAATGAAATATTGAAGAAAGTTCTGTCAAATATCGGCAAATCGTATAAACATAACGATTTTGAACAGAGTATTCAATGACATTTTTAAAATCTTCAAGTTTTAATATTAATTTTCGTGATAAGTCAGCAATATCATCGTTAAACAACGGTTCTAAAATATTGGCATTCACATTATCTACAAGCGTATCCACTTTGTTTTTGTCCATTATAACCGGCATGGTTTCACCGGTTTGCGGATTAGTTCTTTCGGATGTTATGTTCCTTAAAATGGAACAAGCGCGGGCATGTGCATATTGAACGTAAAAAACAGGGTTTTCGTCACTCGCAGTTTTTGCAAGTTCAATATCAAAATCCAATGTTGTGTCGATACTTCTCATAATCATGAAAAATCTTGTTGCATCAACGCCCACTTCTTCAATTAAATCGTCAAGAGTAACCATTTTTCTGCGTTTACCCATACGTACTTCTTCGCCGTTAATAATCAGGTTAACTAACTGTCCCAATAAAACTTCGAGTTTTTCAGGGTCATGTCCTAATGCCTCGATTGAGGCTTTTACTCTGGCAATATAACCGTGATGATCTGCTCCCCAAATATTAATTAACTTGTCAAATCCTCTTTCAAGTTTATCAAGATGATATGCAATATCAGCGGTTAAATACGTATTTGAACCATCGGCTTTTTTTATTACTCGGTCTTGATCATCGCCGTAGTCGGATGATTTAAACCAAATAGCCCCGTCTTGCTCGTATAATTTCCCAAGGTCCTGCAGTTTTTTCACGCATGCCTCAACTTTGCCTGATTTGTGCAAATCAAGTTCTGAGTAAAAAATATCAAAATGTGTTTTAAAGTTTTCCAAAAGTTCTCTTTGCAATCTTTCCATTTCAAGTTTTGCGTAGTTAGAAAGCGTTTCAATATCAAGTTCTTTATGACCTTCGGACAAATATTTTTTTGCAACGGGGATTAAATATTCTCCGGCGTAGTAATTTTTTGCCTCAACTTCGTCTGTCGGAAACTGAGCATCCTCTCCAAGTTCCTGACGAACCCTGATTTGCAGCGATTTCCCGAGTTTTTGAATTTGAGAGCCCGCATCGTTTATATAAAATTCCTGAACAACTTCATGCCCGTAGAATTTTAAAAGATTTGCAAGCGCACTTCCCATTGCCGCCCATCTTCCATGCCCGATATGGAACGGTCCCGTAGGATTTGCCGAAACATATTCCAAAAGTATTTTTTGCTTTTCGATTTTTTCCGGTTTCCCAAAACAATCTTTTTTGTTGAAAATTTCAATCAAAACATTTTTTAGAAGCTCTTTCTCAACTCTAAAATTTAAAAAACCCGCAACTACGTTTACCGTATAACCTTTTTTTGAAAGTTTATCGGATATTTGTTGTGCAATTAACGGCGGTGCGATTTTTGCCTCTCTTGCAAGAGGGGAAACATTTATTGAAAAATCTCCAAATTCAGGGTTTTTAGGTTTTTCAACAAATAATTTTCCGCTTTGGTATTGTTCCATTTGTCCGATTTTTGCATTTTCTAAAACTTTTTCAACTTCTTCTAAAAAAAATGTTTTAAACATGATTTTTACTTGCTGCTCCTTTAAAATTCATACTTTCTCTACTCATTTTATCACGAATAAATTTAATGTATTACTTAAAGTTTCTTAATAAAAATTGTGACATGATTTAAAATCAGACATGTTTTTGATACCATGTCAAGCGGATTAAGGAGTATGAAAATTATGAAAAAGAAAAAATTACTGTGTGCAGTGCTTTCCGCACTTATGTTTTTTTCATATAACTGTGGTGCAGTTTGGGCAATAAATGAAGTACCTGCGAGTATGAGTGCAAAACTACAACCGTCAAAAAACGCTAAACCTATTGAGTTTGCTTTTGTATTTGATGGTCCGTCAGACAAAAATACGGAAGTTTTAAAGCAATTCCAAAAAGCTATTACAAAATCTTTGCTGCCCGATTACAGACCTGTTTTTTCAAAAGATTTGATTTTTACGGGAAATTGGTCTGAAGCAAGTGCTAAACAAGTATCTGAAAAGGCTTTAAGTTCAAGAGCAAGATATGTAATTTCTCTTGGATATATGTCAAGTGTTTATTATACAAACCGCAAAAATAAAAACAAAATTGTAATGACAATCGACCAATACGGATTGAGAGATTTTGGAACAGACATTTTTAACCCTATTGCTCAAAATGTTAACGATATCGTTTTGTTTAAAAAACTCGTTCCTGACATGAAGAAAACAGCTGTTTTAATGAATGAGAATTACTACAAAACAAATAATACAAAATGGAGTGCGGCGTTTTCAAATAAACTTAAAGAAAAGAAATGTGATGTAAATTTTGTGGTAGTTCCGGTAAGTAATGACGTAAAAACATCGTTGTCTAAAATGCCGTCTGATGTAGATTCTGTCTTTGTAACACCATTATACAATCTTTCAAAAGATCAAAGAAAAGAATTGTTCCAATATGTTAACAACAAAAAACTGCCATCTTTCTCAACAGTAGGGCAGGAAGATGTTGATTTGGGAGCTATGCTGGGAACATCTGCCGCTGATGCTGACAGAAAATTAGCAGAGGCAACATCTTTTAATATTTACGGAACACTAAAGGGTAATGCGGTTAAGAATGAAAAAATCCCTTATTTTGACGATAACGTGATTTTTTATAATTCTGACACAGGCGAATCAGTAGGATATAGTGCTCCTTTGAGATTGTTATACAATTCTACGGTGATTACTCATAAAGAGTTACCAAAATATGATTTAAATACGCTTTTAAGTACACTTGATGAAAGTAACCTTGACATGGCAAGAAAAAGATATTTGGTAAGTGCTGCCAGAAGATCTTTAACAAGTGCTTACTTAAGATACTTACCAACGTTAAGAATGGATTTAGGTCATGTGTCTTACAATGATGAATACGCGGAATCCTATGCAGGAGTCCCATATAGTGCAAATGAATTTACAATAGGTATGGATCAGGTAATTTACTCTCCTGATTTGGTAACAAATATCATTGTTAAACATAAGAAATTGAAATTTAATAAAGCTGAAGAAGCTCTTACGAGAGCAAACATTGAATACCAAACAGGAAACCTTTATATTGAATCTTTAATGATGGAAAATATGATAAAGGTTCAACAGGAATACGTTCAGGAAGTGAGAGAAAGTCTTGCAATAGCACGTGTTCGTCAAAAAACAGGTAAATGCGGATACGAAGAAGTTTTACGTTGGGCAGGTGAAGTTAGCGAAGCAGAAAAGAAACTTTTAAACATGCAAGCTGACTATAAAAATATTAAGATTCATATAAGTAAGTTATTAAACAAAGACCAAAAAGCTAATTTTGCTTTTGCTCCATTGACAGCAAAAGATCCTGCGTTCTTTACTTCGGATTTAAACATTATTGACCACGTAAGAAATCCGCAAAAACTTGGAAAATTTACTGATATGTTAATAGAGCAGGTTATCTACTTATCACCTGAAACTACAAAATTAAAAGCTGCTATTGCGATGAAGAAAGCCGAAATCGGTAATTATGCACAAAAATTTGTATTACCTAACGCTAAATTATCCATTGAACATTCAACCCAATTTGGAAGAAGTTTACCTTACGAAGATGCGGCACACAATCAAATGAAATATGTTGGTTCTGCGTACGGTGCTGCAAAGGGAATGAATGAGGGAGTTGCACAGCACGGCATTCCGGGAGCAATTCCGGGAAGTATTACGGGCTACAACACAGGTTGGGCAACTTCTCCATACTTGGGGTTGGATCAAAATTCGACGAGATTTTTCTTGGCAGCACAATGGAAACCTATTGAGGGCGGACATAAGATTGCTGAGATTGCCAGATGTAAATCAGAGTTAAACGAATTAAATGCGTATTTAGAAGAAGTTGACACCGAGATAGAAATGCGTGTTCGTTCGGTTGTAAACAAAGCTATAGCAAAATATTTTATGATAGAAAAATCTTACAAGGCAATGTTTGCACAGGCAGAAAACTATCAAATGGTTAAAGCAAAATATTTGACAGGTGAGGTTCCGATAGAACAGATGTCTGATGCTCAGAAATTGTATTTATCGGCTAAATTAGACGCAATTAATTCCCAATATGATTTCTTTAAAGAACTTATATGGGTACAGAGAGGTTTAATTTCCGTAAACTGGACAAAAGCGTTGCCTGAGGCAAAAAAATGGATACAGGATATTCCGAACACACTGCCTGCGGAAGCTGATTTCTCCCTTTAATGGGTTAGAAATTATATTAATAGAAATAAAAAAGAGGTGTAATGCCTCTTTTTATTTACAAGGGGTTGAATTTTTTGAAACATGGTTTATAATGATAATGTAATAATTAATTGGAGGATAAACTTATGAACAAATTACAAACCCGAGCAGGGGGGGGGGCGTTAGGTTCCAAAAGTAGTGAGGACGCGCTTTTAGGTTCTCAGAATTGTGGGGCGTTAGGTCTCAAAGTTAACGAGGACGCGCTTTTAGGTCTTGAAAGTTTAAGTAGTCCGTCATTGCGAGGTTTCGAAGAACCCGTGGCAATTCCGAACGCACTTAATACTTGTCATTCTGAAACGCCGAAGGCGGGTTCAGAATCTGTTA